>NZ_MPJE01000016.1:0-47625 GCF_001975465.1 Chlorobium sp. KB01 | reverse complement strand
GAAGACAACTCTATCATACTTTACGCCTCAAGAGGCGGGGAATATGACCCATAGAGATTTAAAATAATTCATTGAATACAACTAATTCATTATTACGCACTTCCAGAAAATCAAATACCGGGAAATGCAGATAAAAATGACGCTTTACTTATTTATTTATATATGGTTATCGGTTTTATTTGGTAATGGTTTTTAAATCTCTACTGCGAATGCTCATTCACTTTTTTTCTTCTATACAGGCCGTTTCATGAAGAAGGTTCCACTACTTTGCCTGTATGGCAATCAAAAGGGAGAAGCACGGCTTCGTATTGAAGCATTTGCTCAATGCGCAAAAAAGGGGTAAATACCTGTTTTTGTATTCGTTAAAAAAAAGCATTAACAATTGTTATTTTCAAAAAAAACGCCACAAATAAACAGAAATACACTATGGGACGAATCGCAAAAAAACTGACCGACCTTATCGGTAATACCCCCCTGCTTGAGCTGGGGAATTTCAGTCGTGAGTTTGATGCTGCAGCATCGATCATCGCCAAACTCGAATATTTCAACCCCGGAGGCAGTGTCAAGGACCGTATAGGTTTTGCCATGATAGAGGATGCCGAGAAAAAGGGTCTGCTCAACCCCGATACCGTCATCATTGAACCGACCAGCGGCAATACCGGTATTGCCCTGGCCTTCATTGCCGCGGCCAAAGGGTACCGCCTGATGCTCACCATGCCTGAAACCATGAGTATTGAACGCCGCAACCTGCTCAAGGCTCTTGGAGCCGAACTGGTTCTGACTCCAGGACCGGAAGGTATGCCCGGGGCCATCAGAAAAGCTGAAGAGCTGCATCTGAAATATTCGAACTCCTTTCTTCCACAACAGTTCAAAAACCCGGCCAACCCTGATATCCACCGCAGAACCACAGCCGAGGAGATCTGGAAGGATACCGATGGAAAGGTTGATATCTTTGTGAGCGGAGTAGGTACCGGCGGCACTATTACCGGTGTCGGCGAGGTACTCAAGCATAAGAATCCTGTGGTGAAAATTGTAGCTGTTGAGCCATTTGACTCTCCGGTCATTTCAGGAGGAAAGCCCGGCCCACACAAAATACAGGGAATCGGCGCAGGATTCATTCCTGACATCCTCAATACCGCTCTTATTGACGAGATTATTCTGGTGAAAAACGAGGACGCCCTTCGAACCGGACGTACCCTTGCCCGTACAGAGGGACTTATCGTCGGCATCTCATCGGGAGCTGCGGCTTACGCAGCCCTGCAACTTGCTCAGCGTGAGGAGAACAGGGGTAAAAATATTGTCGTTATCCTGCCCGATACCGGCGAACGCTACCTCTCGACACTGCTCTACCAGTTCGATCCTGAAGAGAACAATCTTTAGGCTGCTTGCCCGCAAAAGCCCTTATGGTCAAGAGGAAGCATAAACATTCACGCTTCCTCTTGTGACCAGCTCCAGTGTCAATTTTGATCCAGAGAGACCGGTGTGTCTGTTTTTGTCACAATGCCATCGGCAACAAGTTTTTCGATTGCCTTTGAGAGCTGATCGTGTGTTCTCAACAGCGCCGGAACCGATAGAGCGAGTGCTCCGACAGGACGGATGTTTGCCTTCTCATCTTCAATCTGCATAATATTGACAATATCAAAACGAATAATGCCATCAATAAGCGTGATGTTGGCGATTCCGTCGGCGTAGATGGTCTGCATGCTTTGTTTTTCCTTGATATAGTGGTTATGAAAAGTATTACAATAAAATAGCGTGAACGTATTCAGCCCCGAACAAGAGAGCCGTTAAACTGTTCAATCTCTTTTTCAGAGAGTACCCCTGCTCGCTGTTTAAGCAGCAGGGTGTTAAGAATATACTGATAGCGCAGTTTGGCCAGATCACGCCTGCTTGTAAAGAGCTTCCACTCCGCATCAAGAACGTCGACATTGCTTCGAATTCCGGCCCCGAACCCCTTTTTTGTTCCGATCAGCACAATTTCTCCTGATTTAACCGCCTGTTCATAGGCATGAATCTGGGCAATAGTGGTGATTACACCGTTATAGTATTTGCGAATCTCGGATTCAACTGCACGCTCCTTGCTGCTGAGATCTTCAACGGATTTAAGCCTCTTGGCATGGGCCTGACGAATTGCTGCACTCGCAAAACCGCCGGTATAGGTCGGAACGCTCAACTGCAAACTGATCGAATAGGTATTATAGGTTGAACCGATCGAGTAGTTGTTTTCACTCTCGGAATAACTCTTTGAGCCGACAAGATCAATCGTCGGGTAACGGGACCATCGCTGTTTGTCTATCTCGTGTTTTGCAATCTGAATTTCCTGGCGGGCTGCTGCAAGTGCCGGATTTGACAGGAGTGCCATGGCAATCCACTCTTCAACCCCTTTTGGTTGCGGATTCTGGAGTGCAAGCCGTGCAGGGTCAAGCCGGAAGAGCTCGTCAGGATAGATCCCGATCAGGTCTTCCAGCTCCCTGCGGCTGAATTCGACAGAACTCACAATATCAACACCCTCAGCGAGCGCGATATCGTAGCTCGCCTGCGCCTCATTGATTTCGGTAATCGTACCGTAACCGTTATCAAAACGGCGCCTTGCCTGGCGAAGCTGCTCCAGCATCGCCCTGGTGTGCGCCTGACTGAAATTGAGATTATCCTCGGCAAAAAGAGCATTGCAATAGGCCTCGGTCACTCGAACAATCAGGCCAGCCTCTTCACTCTGAAGTTCAGCATCACTCTTGGAGGCAATAGACTTGGACTGCTGATACTCCGCAATATTGGAGAGGTTGAGCAGCGGCTGACGAATCGTTACTCCATAGTTTATGGTATTGTAATAATCCACCGGTGTAAAGCGACCCTGAATACCATGTTGCGTTGAACTTCGGCCCCGCGAACCGCTCCAGCGGATATTGGGACGCAACTTGGATCTCGATTTTCCGATCTCCTCCCGGAAGATCATATTATCGGCCCTGGCAACACGCAACTTGGCATCGTAATCGAGGGCTTTCCGGTAAGCCGTCGAGAGGTCAATCGGCGCAGCTGATACCGTTCCGGACGCAAAGAGCGCTCCTATAACCATCAATCGGGAAAACTGCTTCATCATCGCTTCATTCACGTCAATATTCGTTATCCATGAAACCATTTTGTTCAACAAACCCTGAGCCCTGAACCTACTCCTCCTTCATTGAAACCATGATCTTCTTGATCAATGGATCGATCAGATAGACCAGAAGTGAGCGTTCACCGGTCTTGACCACAACAATTACCGGCATTCCGGGCTGCATCTGGCGATGGCCGAGTGATCGCATCCCCTGGGGAGTTACCGTAACCCTGGCAAGATAGTAGGTTGCTCCCGGCTGCATGGGGTTCATCTGGGGTTCGGTTATAATATCTTTTGAGACCGATTCAACCACACCCTGCACAACAAGCTGGGGCGAGTGGGAAAATGAGGAGAAGCTGACATCAACCGGCAGACCTTTTTGAATGCTGTCAATAAGATGGGGTGCCACCTTTGCATCAATAAGCAACCCCTCATTACTCGGGACAATATCCATAATTTTCTGACCCGGCTGAACCACAGCTCCCACCGTCTGAACCTGAAGCCCGACCACCTGTCCGGAGGCTGGTGATCGAATCTCGGTATCCGCCAGCTCTGCGGCAAGCACTTTACTCTTTACTGCATCTGCCTCCACTTCAAGCAGCATCTGGGCGAGCTGGGATGCGGTTGCCGATTTGAACTCCGATATCTTCAACTCCAGTTCCCGCTGCTGGCTCATCGGGGCGTAACCTTCCTTGACAAGGGAGGTTATACCCGCAAGCTGGGCATTGAGCAGGTTGATTGTCGTTTGACGGGAGATGAAGAGCTGCCGTTCATTGCTCATATTTCGTTGAGCCAGCTCCCGGTCAGGGTCATTGAGGATATCCGGATGAAAGGTGATTGAACGGGCTCCACGAAGCTCTGCATGAAGCCTGTCGGCTGTTGCCCGAATGCCAAGATAGTGCTGATGCGCTTCATCAAAGCGGGCTTTTGCCGGCTGGCGCTCAAGCGTTACAAGCAGGTCGCCCTGACGCACCATCTGGCCCTCACGCACATGAACCTTCTCGATACTGCCTCCCCTCAGGTGCTCAACAACCTTCCGTTTTGTTGCAATACTCACGATCCCCTGACAGGGTACACCCTCGTCAAGGGGAGCAAATGCTGCCCACAGCAGAAATCCGCCGAAACCGACCAGCAGTATCCAGATACCAAGCCTTACGGGGCTTCTGGTATCACGGTATTTCTCCTTGTTTCTGGCCAGTTGCACAGCCTTTGCGTCATCTTCCTGTTTTACGGCTTGTATCTCTTCCATAGTATCCTTGATCTCCATTACCTTTTACACTTCTGAAAAATTCAGTTCAGGATGCCTGGACTGCTGATGTTGATACCGCTGCCGGACGCATGGCAGCGATAACCTCTTCGCGCGGCCCGCAGCGTTCGATCCGTCCGGCTTTCATCACCGCAACAAGATCGGCTGCACCGAGTATGCTTGGGCGGTGGGTAATCAGAATGACGGTTTTACCTGCGGCTTTCATATCCCCGACCGCCTGAAGCAGTGAACGCTCACCGGCTTCATCAAGATTGGCGTTCGGCTCATCAAGAACAAGAATAGCCGGATTACCGTAGATGGCACGGGCAAGCCCGAGCCTCTGGCGCTGACCGCCCGAAAGCATGCCGCCGGCTTCACCGATCTGGGTATCATAACCTCGGGGAAAACTCAAAATCATCTCATGAATTCCGGTACGGCGCGCAGCCTCAATCACCTTGAGTGAATCAATTTCGGCAAACCGGGCAATATTTTCGGCAATAGAGCCATCAAAAAGCTCAATATCCTGCGGCAGATAGCCAAGGTGCGGCCCGAGCTCCGCTCTCTCCCAGTTCTCAATTGGATCACCGTCTATGAGCACCGCTCCCTCGGGATGAGGCCAGACTCCGACGATACAGCGGGCAAGTGTTGATTTTCCTGATCCTGAAGGGCCGAGCACAACCACAACCTTTCCGGGAGGAAACATCACCTGTATATTATCAAGAATAGGCATTTTACGACCCTCAACACGAACGGTAAGAGACTCGATCCTGATTTCGCCGAAAGGATCCTGATGCACTCCTCCCTGCTGCTGTTCCGGAAACTCTTCAAGCAGTTTTTCCAGACGGGTAAAGGCGGTAAGGGAGTGAACAAACGGCTTCCAGGTGGCCACAACAAGATCAAGCGGCTGAAGAGCCTTCGACATCAGGACATTTGCCGCAATCATCGATCCTGCAGACATCCTGCCGTCAACAACGAGAAGGGCTCCGGCTCCAAGCGTAAGAGACTGCATGGTGTAGCGAAAAAACTTTGCCCATGCCTGCTGACGATGCTGACGGTCATGGGAGCTCTCCGCCTTTTCCAGAGAGGACTCGTTGAGAACAAACCACCGTTTCATGAGGTTCCCGCTCATACCCATCGCATGAATCGGCTCAATGTTGCGAAGCTTGCTCTGCACATAGCGGTAGCTCTCATTACCTGCTTCAGAGGCAAGTTCAATCTCTCTGCGGGTCAGAAGATGGCTTTGCAGGGTTACGAGAAGCTGAATAATCGCAAAGAGAATTGAGAGGCACCCGAGAAAAGGACTGAGGAGAAAAATAACGGCAATATAGATCGGCGTCCAGGGGGTATCAAAAAACGCAATGATCCCGTTTGCCGTAAGAAACTGGCGGATATTGGCCAGATCCTGGAACGCCTCGCTGATTTTATGCGTGCTGCGGGTAAGGAAAGCTTCAAAACTCGCATTGAAGACCAGCGAGTTGAGCGCTTCATCAAGCTGTACTCCTGCACGAACCAGAAGACGGGAACGCAGCCACTCGGCAAATGCCATCACCACATAAAAAAGAATCAGAAACAGGGTCACCATGAAGAGGGTCAACTCACTGCCGCTTTTCATTACCCTTCCATATACCTGAAGCATATAGAGCGTCGGCGCAAGCATCAGGACGTTGGCGATCATGCTGAAAATTCCGACCCATAGAAAGAGACGGCGAAACGTCCAGAGCTGACGGGAGAGAATACTGCGATTAAAAAAATCAGGCGTCATAGGTAGACATATACACTGTTCCGGTAAAATTAACTGCGTGGTTATTGTGGCGCCTGCTTCTGGGCCTCATGAGCAGGCGCCTGTTTTGCTGCAAGTACCTCCTGGGTGGTGCCGAATCGCTGAATCTGGCCGTCAACAAGCACAAGAATATGCTCCATTAATCCAAGGATATTCATCCGATGTGTTATGACAATCACGGTTGCCCCCTGTGCCCGCAATGCCTTCATCGTATTGGTCAGAGCGATATCTCCGGCTTCATCAAGACTGGCATTGGGTTCATCAAGAACAACAAATTTCGGCATACCGTACACCGCTCTGGCCAGCGCCACCCGTTGCCGTTCTCCCCCGGAAAGGAACGACCCGTCATCGCCTATCTGGGTATCATACTTTTCCGGCAACCCTTCAATAAACTCGTCAAGCCCTACCATCCGGCAAGCCTCATTTACTTTTACAGGGTCCGGAACGTCAAAGCGGGCTACATTTTCCGCGATGGTTCCTTCAAAAAGCTCCACATTCTGGGGCAGATAACCGATATACTGCCCGAGCTCCTCCTTATCCCATTGATAGATATCGTTTCCATCAAGACGCACCTTGCCCTGAATCGCCGGCCAGATACCGACAAGGAGCCGGGCAAGCGTGGTTTTGCCGGAAGCTGAAGGCCCGACTATCGCCAGCGACCCGGCGGAAGGAATTCTGAAACTGATCCCTTTGAGAATTGGCACCTGGGTTCTCGGTGCACCGGCAACAACACCTTCAACAAGTAAAAAACCTTCGGGGGGAGGCAGAGACATCTTTTTTTCCGGAAGAGGAAACTCCCTGAGCAGGGCATTCAGACGTCTTGAGGCCTCAAGGGTATCTTCAACCTGACGCCAGCTGCCGATTATCTGTACAAGCGGAGCAAGTACCCTGCCGCCAAGAATAGATCCGACGATCATACCTGATCCGAAAAGCGCACCTTTAAGCATCAGCCAGCAACCCATGCCAAGCAGAAGAGAGCTTAAGAGGCTTTGCACAAGTTTGGAAAGCGCCGCATTGGTACCCGCATGGTCCGACGCGATAGCCTGATGCATCAGGAACTCCTGCTGGCGAACCATCCACCGTTTGTGAATATTGCCGAGCATCCCCATCGATTCAATGACCTGGGCATTGCGAATAACCTCCTCCGCATAGCTTTGCGCACTGTTCGAACTCCGGGTTGCCGCAATAAGCGGTTCACGGGTACGGCGTTCATTAAGAAAACCTATCGCGAACTGGACAACAGCTCCGGCCATTGCAAACCATCCGAGTGCGGGACTCATCAGAAAAAGAATCACCAGGATAAGCAGCGCAAGCGGCGCATCAATAATGGCAAGCATTGCCCTGGAGGGGAGAAATTCCCGAATGGACTTCAGATCACGAAAAGCAGTTGCTCCTGAAAAGGGCAGATTGGAAAGGCGTGCGGAGACAACCGCTCCGAAGACCTGCTCGCGGAGCCCCTTGTCAAGCTGCATGCCGGCATCATGCATTACCTGACTTCGAACCCATTCAAGCGCTTCGAGCAGCAGATAAAGAAAAATGACAAGAATGGTAAGCATCAACAGCGTCCTGTGATTGCGGCTGTTGAGCACCCGGTCATAGACCTCCATCATGTACATGCTCGGAGCAAGGACAAGCAGATTAACAAAAAGACTGAAAAAAAACGTCTTCTGTACTGAAGGAATAAGGGGTAAAAGAGCCTCACGCAAGAGAGATTTCTCTTTTGTGTTTTTCACAGCAGGAAAGCGTTGCATTCACATTGACTCATCGGCATAGATAAAATATAAAGCGTTAAACTCCACCGGGATGCAACAGCCACCAGGGGCGGTTGAACGGTATAACGAAAAGTGGAGATCAAAACAGGCTGAGGCAGGATACCCTGAAAAACCGGTAAAACATGCAGACAGACACAAGAGACAAAAGGTTTCTGTATCATGGTTGAGAGAGCATGCTTGATCCAGCACTCTTTTTCAGTGAACCGGCGTCAACCAGTGCTGTGCACCATACAGCCGCATTATGGACTGTACTGTTTCGCAAATACACTTGTAAGATGAAATATAACAAGTGTATTTGCAATACTCTATCCTGTAATCAGGAGGGAGTAACGAAAAACTGAACGCCCCTAAAGCTCTCCGCTGAGGAGTTCATCGACTTTTTTCGTCAGCGCAGTGAGGGAAAAGGGTTTGTTGATAAATCCGACACCTTCCTCAAGTACCCCCTCCCGGGCAATAATATCGGAAGTGTATCCGGACATATAAAGGGTTTTAATATCCGGTCGAATCAGTTGAAGCTTCCTGGCAAGTTCACACCCGTTCATTTCAGGCATGATAACATCCGTCATTAGAACATGAATCTTCTCGGCATACTGGCTGGTAATGCGGATCGCCTCCAACGGTGTTGAAGCGGTAAGTACCGCATATCCTTTTTTCTCGAGCATCAGTTTACAGAGACTCAGAATATCCGGCTCATCTTCAACAATCAGTACCGTCTCTTTTCCCCTGCTTTCGGATGGCAGCGGCTCTGAGGCATCATCAGGATCGGCATAACCACGATGTTTCGGCAGATAGATGTTGAAGGTTGTCCCCTTTCCCGGCTCACTCTGGCAGTCAATAAAGCCTTTGTTCTGTTTTACAATACCATAGACCGTAGCGAGCCCCATTCCGGCGCCCTGATCTTTTTCCTTGGTCGTAAAAAACGGTTCAAAGATATGAGGGAGATCCTTTTTTGCGATTCCGGATCCCGTATCGGTCAGGACAAGCATGACATATTCGCCCGGCAGCTTGCAGGGATGACCGGCAGCACACGCCGGCTTGTCAACGGATATGGTACGGGTTTCAATACTGATTTTACCGGATCCGGCAATGGCATCACGGGAGTTGACCGTAAGATTGCCAAGGATAAGATCGATCTGGACAGGATCAATCTTTACCGGAGTAGTAAGACTTTCGGGTATCCAGACCAGGGTAATCTGATCACCGACAAGCCCTCTGAGCATGGAGAGCATTCTTTCAACCATGGTGTTCAGATCGAGCACAACGGGCATGACTGCCTGCTTGCGGGAGAAGGCGAGGAGCTGGGTGGTAAGTTCTGCTGAACGCTCAACCGCTTTCAGAATCATCTTCAGGTTGTTCTGCAGCGATTGATCAAGAGCCGGATGGAGCATGGCAAGTTCAACATTGCCAAGAATAACTCCGAGCATATTATTGAAATCATGCGCAATACCTCCGGCGAGCTGACCGATCAACTCCATTTTCTGGGCCTGAAAGAGCACTTCCTGAATTTTCTGCTCCGAAAGCTCTGCGCGCTTGCGTGCGACAATATCCCAGGCAAAATCGGCCAGAGAACCGACAAGCCGAACATCATTGTCATCATAATCGTATGCTTTGTCCGCAACGCCCAGAAGAGCCTGTACCGTTCCCCCTCTTATGACAGGAACAACAAGGGTTCTCTCTATCTCAGGATGGCCCTCCGGCATAGGGACGAACCGGCGTAAGCCCACGTTATTATTGATAACCACCGGTCTCCTGTTCAAGAGTGCATCAGACCATAGATCCGGACTATTGAGAGGAGGATGGGAAACATCCTCCGCAACACACTGAAACTTCGGAAACATGTTGCTTGAAAGAACCTGACTGGATAGTGCATCCTGATCGTTACCGGTAAAATGACAAAAGCCGAGCCGGCTGCCGGTAAGTCGTTCAGCTTCGTCCAGTGTCGCCCGCAGCAGCGTCTCGACAGAACTGGTTTCGGCAATATCAAGAAGGGTGAGACGAAATTCATTAATGGCTTCGAATCGTTTCCTCTCGGTAATATCAAGACCTATTGCAACCACAAAGGGATCACCATCAATCATTATCCTGCTTCCCGAAAGCATCCGCCACTGATATTCAGGCCCGCCATGCAGCAACACCCGCCCTTCATCGGTCTCTTCAACACCATTTGCCAGTATGTTTGCCATTTTCTCCTGCGCAAGCGCCCGGTCATCGGGGTGAAAAACCCTCAGAGCTTCAAAACCTTCCAGTTCGCATTCAGGAAGTCCAGCTATTACATCACGGTAATAGGCGTTCCACCAGACAATTCTGCCGTTCGCATCGTTGACCGTAAATGAACCGGGAAAAGCATCAATGATGGCTTTGCTGAATGTTTGCTCGTATCTGGAGGCCTTGCTCCGCTCTATCGGAGACTTCTCTCTGTGATGATCACTCATATTTTGCGGCTGTAGAATATTCTATGATAATTCACACCTGAAGGATGATCTGAATCCGAAACCGGTGATCACTATTATGTTCAATCTGTAATTGATTTAATTTTAATATGTAAGATGAATTTCCCCCTAAAATGCATCCGTCACACAATACTTTTATTTTGTCTCATAAATATAAATCGTATAGGGTAATTTAAGACATCTGCGGTTTAATTATATACTCTTCATATAAAAATATTTGCGATTCGGATATTTCAAACCTTTTTTAAGCCTAAGTCAATCTATTTCAATACTTTATGTTTGGTGAGACCCCTTGCTCGAATGAACGGGAGGAGGAAGACGATCGGAAGCAGAACATGGTATTTCCACCCTCCAGTCCGAGGCAAGGTTATAAAAATTGATTATTATGGTTACGGCCAGAAGCAAACAGCAAAATAAGTGAAACAGAAAAAGTAGTACCTCCTGATATGGTGCATCGGCCTTGCAGGACTACAAAACCCGCTCTCCCTTCTATGAAAAGCTTTCTTAAACTTTTCCTTTTTATTCTTCTCTCTGCCTGCGGTGCAGCTGCAGCCGTATTCTTCTGCCTTGGCTTTCTGCTCTCACTTTACGCAGGTAATCCCGAAAAAACCGATGTCATTGTTGTTCTTGGAGGCGACAATGGTCTGCGGGTCCGCAAGGGAGCAGAACTCTACAATGCAGGATATTCCTCCCATATTATCCTTACCGGCATTGACGAACGATTTTACAGTCCGGCTCATCCAAACTGGCGAGAACGTCGCATGATGACTCTCGGAGTTCCTAAAAAGGCAATACGGGTGGACACACAATCAACAACAACATGGGAAGAGGCAGTGAACACTTCGGACACCATGGAGAAAAAAGGGTGGAAAAGTGCTCTTGTCGTCAGCGATCCGCCACACATGCTTCGCCTTCACCAGACCTGGAGCAGGGCTTTTGAGGGCAGCTCAAAAAAGTTCATTCTTGTTTCAACAAAGCCTGAATGGTGGCATCCGTTCGTCTGGTGGAAAAACAAAAAAAGCTGGCAGTTTGTCATTAACGAGATCAAAAAAAACCTCTTCTACTCCGTTGTCTACTATTGAGCGATAAATCTGAGGGAGTAGCACCTTTGCTTCAAAACACCTCCTCGGTTGATGCCTTCATTGCCATGACACACGCTATGAAGAGAGTGAAGAGCACTTTTATCAAGAACAGTCAAAAAAATCGAATGCTATGCATTTTACTTCCGGAAGAGGTTTCAGCATGAAATCGTTGACAGCATACTCCCTGATAACCGGATTCTGTCTGATGTTATTTTTTACTCCGGCATTTGCAGAAAATCCTCAAACAGGGAGCAGCGAGAGCCGGAAGCAACCTCTGGAGCAGTTGCGAAACCCGGTATCACCTCCCCTTGTCACCTTTATTGAACTCGGTTCAATTAAGTGTATCCCCTGCCGGAAGATGCAGCCGGTGTTGGAGGCGGTTCAGGCCCGATATGGAACGCAGGTCAAAATCATCTTTTATGACGTCTGGAAAAGAGAAAATCACCCCTATGCCAAACAGTATGGCATCAGGATGATCCCGACACAGGTTTTTCTTGACCACAACGGAAAGGAGTTTTCCCGGCATGCCGGATTTTTTCCTGAAACGTCAATCTGTCAGCTTCTTGAAAAACAGGGCGTGAAACCGCTCACAACCAAATAAATCGCTATGGAGGATCTCTATAAATTGTCGTGAGCGGTTTGAAGATTTTCGAACCACGAAATGGACGAAATTACACGAAATTATGCAAAAGAAAACCATCATGCAGTTCTCTTCGTCCTTGTAGTCACGGCAGTCATTGTTCTCCTTGTTCTCTTTTCATAACACCGCACAACGAAGAAAAATCAAAGCGCGGCTCAAATTAACAGCGGAAACCATGATTGATTCTCTCTTTTCAGAACTTGCTTTCGCTCTTGAAAAAAGTTATGGCCTTGCGCTCGGTGCCTCATTCATCTGGGGAGTGTTGAGCGTACTGCTCAGCCCCTGCCATCTCTCCGGAATACCGCTGATCATCGGCTATATAAGCAGTCAGGGAGTAATAAAAGCAAAGCGGACTCTCCTGCTTGCTCTCTCTTTTGCTTTCGGGACGCTCGTCATGATTGCCTTGATCGGGGCGGTAACCGCTTCAATGGGAATGATGCTCGGAGATACCGGCAGTTGGGGCAACTACATTATCGCTCTCGTCTTTATTCTTATGGGGCTCTACCTCATGGGTCTTGTCCGGCTTGACTGGAGAGGGACTCCCCTGGCAGAAGAACAGCGCGGTGGAATATGGGGCGCGTTTCTCCTCGGTGTTCTCTTCGGCACAGGACTCGGCCCCTGCACCTTCGCGTTTCTTGCCCCGGTGCTCGGGGTGGTCTTCACCCTCGGGGCGAAGAGCTGGCTTGAAGCTGTGCTGCTGATTGCCGCCTTTGGTATCGGTCACGCCGCAGTAATCGCTGCTGCCGGCACAATGACACATCTGGTCCAGCGCTACCTGAACTGGTTCTCCGGTTCAGGATCGATAAAGCAGGTAAAGCGGTTCTTCGGACTTGTGCTACTCGGTACGGACTCTATTTTCTCTACACGGCCCTCTCGCAGGGATAAGCATACCTTGTTTCGATGCGTAGGTACATTGAATAGAGAGCGTGCAACCGCTCACTCACCGATCGGTATCATCTGATTGGTAATTTCTGTAAACGCCACATCGTGACTGATGAGAAAGAGCTGATCATACCAATGTTCAGTCACCTCTTCACGACCAACTTCAATGGCGCGAAAAGCCTTTGCAAGGTTCTCGCGGCGGGATAGATCGAGGTTGGAGGTCGGTTCATCAAAAAATGCAACTCTTGCCCCTATCGTCTGGAGAAGCGCAAGCCGAAGAGCAACGACGGCGCTCATGGTCTGCCCGCCGGACAACTGGTCATCGCTTCGCTCCCGGAGAACACCGGCATCCATATCACGAAGGATTATCTGATAGTTATCTCCCCAGCAGAGCTCTTCATCAGACTCGGCAATGGTTCGGTAAATACGATCGGCATGAAGAGTTATCTCCTCCCGAAACCGGTCGGAAAGCTGCGCCGAGACACTCCGGAATACCTGGTTTCGCAAAAACCTGACCAGCCGCTCTTTTTCCTGGAATGTGCCGATCAACACCCGCTTTTCTGCAATCACAAGCTGATGCTTCTTAAGCTCATCAATCTCTTTGCCGAGTCGCTCAAGGGTTCTTCCGCTCTCCTCAATCTGCTGGCGAGAGGTGGCCACATCAATGAGAAGCTGCTCTTTTGCGGCATGCAGCTCTTGATGTTTTGCTGCTTCATAGTGCAAACGCAGCTCTGCAAGCTCATCGGTAAAGGCAGCAAGCTCCTGCTGCAAATCCCGGAGCCCCCGCTCCCACAGGCCAAGCGTTTGACGCCGATTATCAAGATCAAGGGCATCTTTAAGCTGTGCGGTATAGGTGTCACGATCAGCCTGAAATCGCTTTCGCTCCCCTTCACACCTTTCGATTTCTGCATCAAGAGAGGAGAACTGTTGGAGATCGTTCTGCCGGAGAGCCGCCTCTGCAGCCACCCGGGAGTGTTCCTCCCTGCTGGTTTCAAGCCGTTCAAACCGTTCATGATTTCTGCGGCGCCCCTCCTCAAGGGCGGCAGCCCGGCGGTCCAGTTCCTGTAACCGTACCCGGTTTGCATGCTGCTCCTTTTCAGCATCGTCAGCCTCCGCGACCTTTCGGGCGGCATCACCGATCCGGCGGTCAAAATCGGCAATAGCCCGGTCGAGATCGCCGATTTTCATGGAAAAGTGATCTGCCGGTGCAAGACCGGCAACATTCAGGCACTGTTCCTGAAAGAAAGGGCAGATTCCTTCCGCCAGAGTATCCTCTCCCTCAACAAGGGCAATACGTCGGCCTTCCAGGAGCGAGCGCTCTGCCCTGAGCCGGTCAGCTGCATTTCGTCGCTCCTGAAGCAGCTCTGCAGCAGTGAAGCTTGCGCTATTGAGCAGAATATCCTCCCTTGTCTGTCCAATAAGACGATCTTCAAGCGCCTGCTCCCGATCAACCTCTGCGATCTCCTGCTCTTCATGATCAAGCGCTTGTGAGAGCAGGCGGGCTTTTACCTCCAGCTTGGCAATATCCTGCTCAATCGCCCTTCGCATCAGCTCCATGTTACGAAGTTCGCTCAGCTGCTGTTCGGCCTGCTCAAAGGACTCCTTCCCTGATCGGGAGGCCTCAACAAGAGCAAAGGCATGAAGCGCCTCATCGACTCGCTGCTTCTGGGTGGCGATCTTCTCCCCTCCGTCCCGGATACGCCCATCAAGAAGCTGAATTTGAGTGGCGAGTGTGGTTATGCTCTTTTGCCTGCTCTCAAAATCTTTCAGGAGAGCTTCAAGATCAAAGAGCGCCGCACTCCTTTCGGCCAAAACACGCTGTTGCGCTTCAACATGCGCTCCTGTAGCAGCAAACTCCGCCTCTTTTTCCGGAAGAATTGCCACTACACCTTCAAGCCCCTCAACCTCTACCTCAAGAATTTTCACCTTCTCCTGCACAAGCGCAAGCAGCGAGGCAGTTCCTTTGTACGTTTTTCTCCAGGTGTCGATACCAAGAATCTCATCGAACGCCTCCTGGCGTTTTGTCGGTTGACGGATAATGAAAGGACCGAGAAAATCGTTCTGGAAGGGACCGATAACCAGCTTGAACTGCTCGGAAAGAGAACGACCATTGAGAAGCCCGAGCAGCTGGGCAATACGGGTTTCGGTCTCGGTAATGCCCGAATGTTCCTCAACTTCAAAGGTGTCACCCTTGCGTTCTGCCAGCAGCCATTTTGATGCGGGGCCTACCGTTCTGCTCACCTGCCACTCCCGGCCATCATCACTTTTAAAGGTGACCGATATTCTTCCCCTTTTCGAACCTATGGCAATGAACCGATCAACATTGGAGACGAAGTCACGGGCATCGACACCGAACAGTGCATAGCCTATCGCTTCAAAAACAGTACTCTTGCCTGATCCGTTTGCTCCAGACAGTACATTGATCCCTGAAGAAAAAGTGAGTTCCGTATCGCGATGTGATTTTATGTCAGTAAGATGTATGGAAAGTATCTGCATCCGGGCATCTCTATTAAATTATTCCGCGATTTGATTGCTTCGTTGGACGGTGCTCTGAAAAGAGAACAAGGACAACAAGGACTGTAGGGACTACAAGGACGAAAAGAACAGCTTGATGGTTTTTTTGTGCATAATTTCTTGTAATTTCGTCTGTTTCGTGGTTCAAAAATCTTCAAACCGCTCACGACAATTCATAGAGGTGCCCATATCTTTTATTGCTGATTTTGGGGTGCCGTGAGCATACCAAGAAGATCATCCCCCTCACACTCCCCCTTCATTACCTGATCCCTGATGGCAAGAGCAAGCCTGAGCAGCTCCTCCTCTCTTCCCTTGAACTCGCTTCGGGCAGTGATCAACTCCCGAACCACCTCTTTTTCAATCTCCCCCAGATGTTTCTGCTCCCGCTCCTGACCTCCCTCCCTGGTAAAGAGTGAGAGATGGTTTTTTATCTCGACATGAAGCGGGTGGCAGAGTTCATCAAGCAGAAGGCGCAACCGTTCCCGGCCAAGCTCAAAAGGATGAAAACGGACCCGTCCGGTCAATTTCAGCTCAAGAAGCAGTTTGCGTTCATCAACTCCCCTGAAAAGTTTCGGGCGTATCGCTTCTGAAAGACGCCGAAGAGCTTCATCTGCATTTTCAGCGCCATCCAGATTGATGGTAGTCACCATCATCGGCCGGGGAGCGGTTTGACGGAATTCGTGTCGATAGATGCCTTCATCCACAGTAACAAGGTAATATCCCTTCTCGAACCGCTCTTCACCGAAGTTCACACACTCAGGAGAGCCGGGATTATAGGCATAGAGCTGACCATCAGCACGCTCGACAACATAGGGCTTGTGTCCATGACCAAGAGCGACATAATCAAATTTTGCCGAGAGCGGCAGTGCCTCTTCCGGCTTCATATTGCCGATTTCAACCGGAGAGTAGCTCCAGATACCGACATGAAAGAGAAGGATATTTCCGGTTGTGGCAATTGATTCACAGATACGCTCAACATGACTGCCCGCCTGTGTACCGATATAACCGAGCCCGTAGATATGTAACCCCTTTATTTCGATGTAGCCTCCGATCCCCTCTTCACTCCTGAAGGGTTCAAACCGGTATCCGCCCGATTCGGTCCGGGATGGTCGCAGAAGGCGGATATAGCCCATCTCCGAGAGGGCCTCCATCCAGGAGATGCTCTCACGGCGATGGATCCAGTCATGGTTTCCTTCAACTGCAATACAGGGTATAGAGGCCTCCTTCAGGGGCTGAAGACTCTCGATAGTGCGGGCGAAGGTGCGCGGAAGTATCTGACCGGTGTGGAAAAGGTCACCCGCAATCAGGACAAAATCAACAGCTTCATCAATGGCATGCTTCACAATGGAATCAAGCATGACAAAAAAATCTTCATACCGCAGAGACTCGGCGGATGCGGTTCGATAGGTTTTGCCGAGATGAAGGTCTGCCGTATGGATAAAGCGGATGGTCATAAGAGCATGAAACTGATAAAATAAGCAAGGACAATAAGGACATCAGGGACGACAAGGACGACAAGGACGACAAGGACGAAAAATAAGTTACAATCAAGAATTAAAAATTTTTCAACCTCTTCTTTTTGTGCGATTTCGTGTGTTTCGTGGTCAATAATCTTCCTCGTCATTCAAAAACTCAAAATCGTTTCAATCCTCTCCACTACGTCCACTTCTGTCCACCATTTCCCTGTCCACTGAGTCCACTTTCTTCTCTCTCTTCTCCTCTCAGGGCTATCCAGGTCCAGAGCGCTCCGGCAGCATCTACAGCACCAAAGAGCAGAAAAACGGGAGTGGCGAACCCGAAGAGAATAAAGACAATAAATGCAGCCAGTACAAACATCCGGGCATAAATCGAGGCCTGAATGAAAACTTTGTCAGGATTTTTCAGGGCAAACCGGTAGTAGATACCGAGATTGAAAACAAGAACGCCCGCAACCCGAACCCAGACCTCCGAGGTCGGCGCTATCCCGAAGAGTGAGAGCAGGAGATTCGGTACCGCGATAAGGGCTGCGCCAAGCAGATTCATATAGAATCCGAACAACTTGAGTGACTGTACCGACTGTTTCATCTCTTACGTGCAGTTAGTGTTAGAGTATGACCCAGGCAAGAATGCCGATTGAGGCAACCCCGGCGACGACAGCAGCTCCACCCGAGCCGGAACCGGAACTTTCAGCCGCACTCTCAACATAGGGATCTGCTGTAGTAAAGTCATAGGTCTGAATCCCCTCGGAGCTGTTTCCGTCACTGTCCCTGACCACTCCGCCATCCAGGGTAACATAGTAGTGCGTGCCGGATGCAAACGATGAGGTCGGGTTTATCGTAAGGCGGCTCCCGGAAACCGCAAGGTTTGAGCTTGTCGAAATATCATAGGCCGCTTCAAAAAGAGTCCCTGTCGCTGAATTGATATGAATGGCAGCACTGCCGGTTCCCTTCTGTATCGTTTCATTGAAGGTGATGACAATATCATCCGAAAGACCGACATCCACCGCCCCGTCATTGGGGCTGAAAAGGGTAACCGTCGGAATGTTGGTATTGATCTGCGTTGTATCGGCAAACTGGAAGTGTTCAACGCCGCTCAGATGATCCGAGCCATCACCTCCGGCTCTCTTGTCCGTAATGGTGTACACTCCGCTTGAGGCATCATAGGTGATGGTATAGTCACTGCTGTTACCGCTGAAGATTGCCGTATCCGATCCATCACCGCCATTGATGGTATCGTTGCCTCCACCGCCGGTAATGGTGTTGGCTGCACTGTTACCGGTAATGGTGTCACTGCCGGTACCTCCCTTGACATTTTCAAGCGTGACTCCGAAAGCGATGCCAAGGTTATTTGAACCGTCATAATTCGACGAATTTCCCCTGTTGACGTAGTGAAGTGAGGAGTAGCTCCCCGCTCTCAGATCAACCGTACAATCGGTCGTGAAGTTCGAAATATCAATGGTGTCGGTTCCTCCGGCATCCCAGATGGTTTTGTAAAAGGGAACCGCGGGATCGAAGGTGTAGGTATTGTTACCGGTCTGGTAGCTGTTGTTTGCCCCGTACAGATACTGGATAGCGGCAATATCATACACCATAGGGGTTTCAGGAAGTACGGCAATGGTTTGACTGGCATCCACATACCATTTATGCCAGTCGTTATAGGACATAACCGAATAGAGCCTGTAATCGAGACTTTCAGGAAGATAGGGCCCGGAAGAGCTGGTTCCGGAGTAGTTTCCCGGGTGTTTCAGACCAAGTCCATGACCGATTTCATGAATCAGTGAGTAGTAGTTGAAGGAGCTGTTCGTCCACGAACTGCCGGTGGCATAAGCGGGATTGATCCAGACATCGGAGGCCGAAGCCCAGTAGTCATCCGGATAATAGCACCATCCCCAGGATCCGCTGACGGCGGAGGAAAATGCCAGACGAAAGTCACCGACACTTGCCGCTGTATCAGCAACCTGTGTAAAGGAGAGATTGGCAACAGAGGCCCATGACTGAAACACACTGCCCACGGCAGCAATCTGGGTTGCTGTCAGAGCGAAATGCGATGATGCATCCGGTTCATTCGTATTGGAGTAATCACTCTGCCAATAGGCTGTTGCTCCATCGATCCAGGGAAAGCTGTAGGAGAGCGATACAACACCGCTGGATCCGGCACGCCATTTTACACGATCTTCATTGAGCAGCGGATCAACCGTACTGACACCGCTCGCACTGAATAGACTTATGGCAGAAGATGTTGAGGGACTCGGCATAAGGGCGTCTATAGTTCAATCAAGGAGACGGAGGCTGTCGAATACCACACTCCCGGCAAAGCGCTGTTTGCCGTAAAGCACAAGCTAAAAAAAGTTCCATTCAATGCATCAACGCCTGTAAGAATACTGCAAGGATGCAGTTGCGGATTTTTCACTTCACTGCTTTCCAACAGCAATTACCTCCTCCCGATCAGATCATCGCGACGGGTAGTTGATACCGCAAAAGGGAATGACTATTGACCGGTTACTCGGTCATGATCTTGCTGTGCCTGGAGTTTATAAGAAAAGAGGAGGGGCAAAAAGCGGAAAGAGAAGAATAAAAACAGCGAAATCGATAAAATAATGGTAATCTGCCTCTACGCTTCCATGATGTCCAATGCAGGTTTACCATGAGGAATTTTCAGCCATGAATGAGAAAATAATGTTGCCGCTTCATCCCGGAACGGTTCTGTTTGAGGAGTACATTACTCCCATGAATCTGACTGAAGGCCGGATAGCCGAGGATATCCATATTCCTGTATGGCGCATTAACGAAATCATCGCAGGAAAACGAAGCATTACCGCAGAGACCTCGTTGCGGCTTGCCCGCTATTTCGGAACCCCTCCGCAGTTCTGGTTTGGCCTGCAGATGGACTATGATCTTAAAACTGCCATGAACAGCATGGGACCGATTATTGCGCGTGATATCCAGGCTTATGACGACTCAAGGCCATAAGAGACCGTCAGCGGTTATCTGCATCACGGTTTTCTCTTTCAGTTTCAGCATCGACCGCAAGCTCTGAAGGTATCTGGCGAGTGACCTTTGCTCCAAGCTTCCGGATCTCCTCCACCCTTCCGACAAGATTACCCCTCCCCTCTTTCAGCCGCTTGAGAGCAAGGTCAAAGGAGTCCGAGAGTGCTGAGAGCTTTTTTCGTCCATCCATTACTGCCTCAAGTACAAGCAGCACCTGATCATAGATTCTGCCCGCTTTTTCCGCAATAAGCTCGGCGTTACGGTTCTCGTTCTCCCGACGCCAGATCTGGGCAATGAGCTTGAGCGTTATCATCAGTGTGGCCGGACCGCACAACACAACATTCTTTCCGGCAAGACCATACATCAGCTCCGGGTCAGCCTTCATCACAGCCTGCCATGCGGGTTCGAGGGGAATGCACATGATAACAAAATCAAGTGTCCGGTTACCGCCAAGAGCACTGTACTCCTTTGACTGCAATTCGGTGATATGACGAAGCACCGATTGTGTATGCTCCCTGAGTGCCTGGGCCTGTTGCGGCTCGTCATCAAGCGCGCAGTATCGCTCGTATGCCGTAAGGGAGACCTTGGAATCGACAATCACCGCTTTGTTGCCGGGAAGCATAACCAGAAAATCGGGTCGTTTCAACTGACCATCCTCCTGTCGAAAGCTCTCCTGCACCACATACTCACGCCCTTTTTCAAGACCGGAAGCTTCAAATATCCGTTCGATAATCAACTCCCCCCAGTCTCCCTGCGTTTTTGAGTCCCCCTTGATCGCCTTTGCCAGAGTGTTGGCCTCATCGCTCACCCGACCGCTCAGCTCCTGGAGCTGACGAACCTGTTCAATCAGGCGTCCCGACAATTCGGTATCGGAAGAGTGCACCTCATCAACCCGCTTGCGAAAAGCATCAAGCTGCTCACGGAGCGGCTGCAAAAGCGTCTCAAGACGTTCACGGTTCTCCTGGCCGAAAGCCCGTCCACGTTCCTCGAATATCCTGTTCGAGAGATGTTCAAACTCGCTTTTCAGGCGAACTTCCGACTCCTGCATAAGCGCCGTTTTTTCAGCGGCACTCCGCCGTTCATTGTCCAGATCAGATTCAAGCCTTGCAAACCGGATGTTAGCCGCTTCAAGATCGGAGGATTTCTTTGCAAGCTCGTTCGCTCTTCGGACAGCATCCTCTTCAACAAGGCGCAGACGTTGCAGTTCGGCTTTCAATGGAGCATCACGAACAACTCTGTAAGCCACAAAAAGCAGCAGAAGCAGCAGAAGCAGAAGGATTGAAACAATGAAAATGGATGTCATGAGCGATCTCGATGTACCGGCTGGTAAAGCCCGTATGGACAGTTGTGATTACATTCCCTCTTCTTCATGAAAATATAGTGCTAAAGAATCGCGATAATTTGAGCAGAAAATAAAAAGATTTTCAACTTCTGTGAGAAAGAGATGAGTGAGAGGCAAATAACAGTCTATCCGTTTGCAAAACACTATCTTTTTCTTACTTTAACATTCCTTTAACGGCGAAGTGGCCGAGTGGTCAGGCAGAGGTCTGCAAAACCTTGTACAGCGGTTCGAATCCGCTCTTCGCCTCCAGAAACAAAAAAGCCTGCACAGAACGCAGGCTTTTTTGTTTTGGTCTTTTCCCCTCTCTCTTATCCGATCTTCTTTGCTCCTGAAATAATGGCCAGGACCAGTTTTTCAATGGTCGGTTCATCAATCAGCACCGGAATGTTGAGGCAGATACTGCTGCGCAGCATGGTGCCTGTTCTCGGCCAGAGTGTTTCAAGATCAGCATCACGATAGCGGTCATACTCTCCAAGCAGGTGGCCCCAGACACCGGCGAAATGCCAGTCAAGTGCTTCCGGAAGGATCTTTGTACCGAAACCATGCTCCAGGAGATGTGCTTCAAGCTGCAGCGCAGCCTCGCGGTCCCTCACCCTGAAAATAAGGGTATCGCCCTGTGATCCGGCTTCATCACTGAACGGACGGAGTGTAATGTTCTGAAGATGGCGGATTCCATCCTTGATTTTCTGCTTGTTCTCCCGCGATTTCGAGAGAATCATATCGATTTTGGCAAGCTGTGCCAGACCGATAGCTGCAGTTACCTCGCTGAGACGCAAATTGAGCCCTTTGGAGCGTCTCGGATCCTTGCCTCTCGGCAGACCGGGAAGATGCATGTGACCATGATCGGAAAACTCTGCTGCACGGTCGTAGATCTCCTTGTCATTGGTGACAAGGATACCGCCCTCTCCGGTATGGAGCGTTTTGCCTGCATCAAATGAGAAGGAGGCTACGCTGCCGATGGTGCCGAGTTTGCGCCCCTTGTATGACGCGCCAAGCGCCTGGGCCGCATCCTCAATCAGAATAAGGTTGTGCTTGCGGCAGATTGCCGAAATTTCATCCATTTTCGGTGAAGCCCACATGGGAATGGCTACAACAGCTTTTGTTGCCGGAGTGATGGCCTTCTCGACCTCAAGCGGATCAAGATGATAGGTCTCATCAAGCTCAACCGGCACCGGCACAGCCCCGAGCGCACTGATTGCCTCTATTGGCGCAATAAAGGTCCATGCGGTTGTGATAACCTCATCGCCGGGAGCAATTCCGGCGCCTGCAAGCGCACAGTGTATTGCTGCCGTTCCGGAGGATACCGCGTGGGCATACTTAACCCCCATCCATGCGGCAAATTTCTCCTCAAACTCCCGGGCCTTGTAATTGCCTCCACCGTAACGGTAGAGATTGACCTTTTCCCTGCTGAAAAGTTCCTGAATTTCGGCCAGCTCCTCCCGACCGATTAGTTCTGCACCAGCCATACTCTATTCCACTCCTTTAGGTTAATTGAAAAACTACAGATCTTGCCGACTCTTCAGTAAACTCAACCGGATTGCCCGAGAAGGAGCCTTTAAGGGCTTCGGATGCGTGGTGTGCAAACTCGTCGGCATTGCTCTTCCCGTATCCGTAAGGGACAAGTGTCGGAATACTGAGCTGACGGTAGAGCTCATCCATCTCTTCAAGCAGCTCTGCGGTTGCCTCAGAGGGTGAGGGTGAGCTGCGCATGGGGTTGAGCAGTGCATACTTTTCATAGCCGTGATTATGGTTGTAACGCATCACCTCCTTGAGGAATATAGCTCCGGCTAGTCCATGAGGAACCTTGTGCCTGACTCCGAGATAGTATGCAAAACCGTTGGTCGGACCATCTCCCGAGTTCATGAGGGCAACGGTTCCGCAAACACTCCCGATGGCAAGATCAAGGCGCGATTCAGCCCGGTCGAGCTGCCCCTGCTGAAGGGCATAAAAGGTTCGCTGGAACCCCTCAATGGAATATATCCGGCTCAACGGCGTGTGTTTGAGTGAACCAAAACTGTCAACGCAGTGAACCAGACTGTCCATGGCCGAGGCAATAACACTCTCCATCGGAGCGGTCATGGAGAGACCGGGATCAATAACCGCTTTTTTGGGAAAATTCTTCCGGCTGTTTATGCCGAGCTTGCGCCCCTCCGCCTCATCAATAAAGACGGCATTAAAGCTGACCTCTGCACCGCTTCCAAGCAGAGAGGGAACCGTTACCAGCGGCAGGGGGTCGTTGACCCCTTTCGGGAATCCCTTGAGCGAAAGTGCCGGAACCTGATTGGTCAGGAGGAGAGCCACCCCTTTACCCAGATCAAGCGTACTGCCTCCGCCTATGGCAATAATTCCATCAGGAACATTGCCGCGAAAAAACTCTGCCACATTTTCAAGATGGGCATAGGTCGGCTCCCCTCCGAATTCGTTGCAGTAGAGTACCGAATTTTTGTACCCGGTGGTGAGGTTCTTCAGGACATCCTGAAAATAGAGATTGCCTGCCAGATTGGCATCGTAGATAATACCGGGCTTGTGCACCGCAAGCGCTGCAAGATGCTCATTGAGGTTCAAGGCTTCGTTCACCCCGATGACCAGATCGGTGGATAAAAAGAAATTCATAACAACAGGAGTCTATGGGTTTTTCAGGTCTGCCAGGTTTTTTTTGTATAGGTAAAACTCAATTAAATCTATTTCCTCGATAGTATCAATCTCCCAGGTCTGCCAGAACTCCATTTCATAGGCACTGAGCCGGGCACCGATGCGGTTGTTGAAGGTTTTAAGGGTTTCTGGAGTGAAAATATAGATCGATCCGTTCTCTATAAACTGAGCAGGACGATCCTGGCGCATGCCTCGATTATGATAATCAAAGTTAAGGCTGCTCCACCTCCCCTCCCTTGATTCCCAGATGGTGAGGTCATCGGCTCTGGTTACCGAAATCAGGGAGTCTGCGCCATCACGCTCGAAAAGCTCCACCGCCCGGTCAATGTCTCCGGATTTTCGAAGGGGTGAGGTTGCCTGCAGAAAGACGATGGTGCTGATTGAGAGCGCATAATCTGCCTCAATAACCCCGACAGCGTGCAGAACAGCCGACTCACTGCTCGCCTTGTCACCCGAAAGTTCCTGTGGCCGCTCAATCACCTCCGCTCCGTACGCTCTTGCAACAGCAGCAATCTCCGGGTTGTCCGTTGAAACAAAGACCCTGTCAATACGCTTCGAAGAGTGTGCCTGCAGAATAGTCCAGGCAAGCAGGGGTTTGCCTGCAACCGGGTAGATATTCTTGTTTTTGAGACCTTTTGAACCGCCTCTTGCAGGAATGATGGCTACGGTATGCATTGTTCCATTAAAAATTTTGTGCGCCTTTTT
This sequence comes from Chlorobium sp. KB01, assembly GCF_001975465.1. Lineage (NCBI taxonomy): Bacteria > Pseudomonadati > Chlorobiota > Chlorobiia > Chlorobiales > Chlorobiaceae > Chlorobium > Chlorobium sp. KB01. Next base: position 23,000 of record NZ_MPJE01000016.1, on the reverse strand, counting down.
TCATCTCTTCTTTCTGAAACCTGCTCATCCATCCAGCACCGTGCGGCAGACATCAGCAATCAGTTTTGCCGCAGATCTGTTCTGCAGCGGTGTAAGCCGTTTCAACTCGTCGGGATCAAGACCGCAATGAACAACCTTGTTCAGGGCAGAACCGACAAAGATCGTTGATGAAAACTGTGCAATCATCATTCGTGAATTGGCTATCATCTCCTCCGTCCGTCCTTCACTGAAAACAAGGCTCTCAGGGGCATGAAGTGCTATCTCCCTCCTGGCTCGTTCAACATTTTCATTGGGATGCAGCTTGAACAAAAGCTGGCTGCCGTCAGCCATCTCAAGATACTTCCGGATATTTTTCGGGCGGTTCTCGTATATAAATGTTTCCCGATTGTCCGAGGTACAGACAAGGACATAATCGTGATGCTTAAAATCATTCTGAAGGTACTGGGAACAATTATCGAAATTCGGTATGCTTGTAACCTCGATTTTAGCCGGATTTACCCCTTTGCGAATAAACAGATCACGGTACCCCTCACTGGCAACACAAAACTTTTCATAGGCGTCAGACAAGCCTGTTGTCGCCGTTCCGGCAACCCAACGGGGTATCCATTGAACGTTTCTGGCAAGATGGTAGAGCGTGGTTTCCGGTTCGGTCATACCCTCCTGGACCAGCACAATTTTGCGGCGTCGGATATGTTTCGGGACAATTAGATCGGTACAGGTCAGAACCAGATCATAGGCATGCCGGTATCCGCCAATATCAAGCTGAAGATCGTGAGCACGCAGATAATCAAGGGTACGGTCAGAACGCTTGCGGCCCATGATGGTAAACTCAAGAAGCCCCATATCGCTGGCTGTGCCGAGCAGACCATCACTGAAAAAGGGTGAGAAATACTGGTCATAATCCTTCATCCACCCGGCAATCTGATGCATCTGGGTGGTCTGATTCATGGAGCCGCATATAAATAGTACCTTTTTCCTCATGCCTTTTTTTTACTGACTTGTTCAGCATCTTGCAGATGAACCCCTGAATAAAACATAATCCCGTAACCGAATGCGTACCAAAGGAGTTCCTTGCAACGCCTCAGCAGCACAAATGCCCCTCCATAGGCCAGATAATCATGCATTCCGAGTGCCTGAAAAAACGCGATATAGCCCAGATCCTGTACCCCAAGCCCCGAAGGTACGAAAAAAAAGAGTACACGCAGCATGGTAAGTGAAGCATCTATTGCCAGCACCTGAAAAAACGAGATCTTGACACCCAGAAGCGTCAGGATAATATAGCTCTCAATGGCAAGCATGAACCAGGCCAGCACATAGATAAGCATAATCGGTATAAGCCTCTTTGCAAACGGCCCGGTGAAACTCTTCAGCTCAACATCGGTATCAAGAAATCCTGACTCTTTTGAGAAGAGCCACGTTTTCACTCTTTTAAACGGTATCCGCATCAACAGAGCGTGCAGTTTTTGAGCCGCCCGGCCATTGAGAAGAAGCAGAAGAAGGGTAAGAAATATCAGAAAAACAGCTATGCCTGTACCGATCATGATATAACCGAGTCCGCCGAAACCAAGCATGTTGAAGGAGACGGTCTGAAGAAAGGAAAACCCCGCTACAGCACAGAAAACCGTATAGATCCCCTGGGCAACACCAAGCATGAGTTTGCGAACGGCAACACTGGCAACTCCGGACGGAATCGGAATGCCCATAAACCTGAAACAGAGAAAGGGACGAAGGGGCTCACCGACAGCCACTCCGGCGGGAAGCGTCATGGAGACCGTTTCAGCAATCAGCTGTATTTTCAGGAGTTTGAAAAACGATATTGGTACGGTGCTCCCGGGAAAGAGCATGAACCAGGCGATGGATTCCAGCACATGAAGCCCGAGATAGGGCAGCAGAATAAAGAGTGATGAAAAACCGATAAGTGAAATTCGCTCAACAGCTCCCTGGAGATCAACCTGACTGAAAAGATAGGCAATCAGTAAAATACCGAGACAAAGACCGGCATAACCAGTCCAGGATGAACCGGATTTTTTTTGATTCTGCATGAAAAACCTGGAAACTGTGCTAAAAAAAGAGTTGAAACTCATTTCACTATTTGCAAAGATAGTAATTGATTGTTAAATATTTATTCAATCATGAGGTAGACTACAATTCAGCCTCAACAACCGGAAGGCGGGCCACAACCGGCTCTGACTTGATGCAGCTGTTCAGAACAACAGGCTGTTTACCCTTAAAGGTCTTCTTCCATATGTAAAACGCTCTTAAAGATGGGACTTATCAATCCTGACTTCCAGACATTGCCGGAACTCTTTACCTCTGTATTTACCCACTACAGGGGTCAGGAGTCAAAATTTCCGATAGCAAGAAAGGTGAATGGGGTCTATGAGCCCATCTCGTATCGGGAGTTTGAAGAGGATGTCCACCACTTCTCCGCATTCCTGAAAAACAACGGCATTTCACCAAAAGACCGTGTCGCCATTCTGTCGGAAAACCGGCCCGGCTGGTACCTTGCCGATATGGCTATCCTGAACATCGGTGCCGTTGATGTGCCGCTCTACCCCTCCCTTCCACCAAACCAGATCGAATATATTCTCAACAACTGCAGTGCAAGAGCAATCGTTGTATCCAACATGCTCCAGCTTGGCAAAATCATCTCTATCTGGCAGAACCTGCCGGAATTATGCCTCGTGATTGTCATGAACCGTCTGGAAGAGAACGTTGAAGATGTGATTGACCTTAACCAGGCAAAAGAGGAAGGTAAACGGGTACTTGAAGAGAAGCCCTGGTTTCTTGAAGCTGCCCCTGTGGAGCCTGATGATGTTGCAACCATCATTTATACCTCAGGGACAACAGGACTACCGAAAGGGGTTATGCTCACCCATCGGAACCTCTGTGAAAATGTCAAATCCTGCTCTTCAATCATCCGGCTTGATGAATCAGACTGCGGTCTCTCCTTCCTGCCACTCTCGCATGCCTATGAGCGCACCGGAGGATACTATCTGCTCTTCTCCTGCGGAGCGAGCATCTATCTGGCCGAGAGCATTGAAACCATATCAATGAACATGGCTGAAGCCCGGCCAACAATCATCTTTACGGTTCCGAGGCTCTTTGACCGCATAAAAATGAGTATCATCAAGCAAATCTCATCCCAAAGCACCATAAAGCAGAAGATCTTCTACTGGGCAGTTCAGACGGGAGAGAAGTACCACCGGCAGCTCAATGAAAAAGGGAAGGCAACCACTTTTCTTTCCCTGCAGCACACCCTTGCCGAAAAGCTGGTCTACGAGAAAATAAAGCACAAATTCGGTGGACGCCTGCGCTATTTTGTCTCCGGTGGAGCCGCCCTGCCACAGAAAATCGGTGAGTTTTTCCAGGCTCTTGAGATCTCCATTCTTGAGGGATTCGGCCTGACCGAGACCTCACCGGTAACCCATGTCAACCGCCCTGAAAAAATCAAGTACGGCACAGTCGGGCCTGCCGTAAACAATGTCACGGTAAAGATTGCCGAAGATGGCGAGATTCTGCTCAAGGGCCCGAATATCATGAAGGGATACTGGAAAGACGAAGAGGCTACACGGGAGGTGATCAGGGATGGCTGGTTCTGTACCGGCGATATCGGTGAGATCGACAAGGATGGCTATCTGAAAATCACTGACCGCAAAAAACATATCATTGTCACCTCCGGTGGCAAGAATATCGCTCCCCTCCCCATTGAAAATCTTATTTCCGAAAGCCCGTTCGTTGATCAGGTCATCGTCATCGGCGAAAAAAGGCCGTTTCTGATTGCACTGATCGTGCCTGACTTTGAAAAGCTCATGGAGTACGCTTCCAGCGAGGGAATTCAGGCCTCTACAAACAGGGAGTTGATTGAGAACAAGAGTGTCATACAGATTTTTGACAAGCTGATGCGTACCATTTCACGGCAGCTTGCCACCCATGAAAAAGTTCGCAAGTTCCTTCTGATTGACGATGCCTTCACCGTTGAGAACGGTCATATGACTCCGACCCTGAAACTCAAGCGTAAAGCGATCACAACAAAGTTCGCGGCTGAAATCGACAAGGTCTACAACGCCCTCAACGCTGTTTACAACACCGAGTGAGTGAAATAACAGGAGTAAGGTGCTCCTTAACCCCGAAGCAACCTCTTTTTTCTTTTATAAGTCCTATAGGATCCATAAGACCTTAGTACCTATAGAAGATTCAAGAATAAACCTGGCAGTTTAGCTTCCCCCCTCTCGCCCCGACAATTCACTTCTCCCGGATTTTCAGCATGGTTCCACCCTGCTCTTCCACCAGCCCTTCGCGCACGAGGTCAGCGATGATTTCACCCATATCCCACGGGCAGGAACGGTATTTCTCCTCAATCTCTTCAAGATAGATCCCGTCACGCTGGACGAGCTCCCGGATGAGGCGCCCCCGATACCATCGCTTAGACCCTTGAAACTTTGACTGCCGGCTAACCGGACGGATGCCGGATCTGCGGCTGGTCAACGCCAGAGAACCGTAATCCATGAGGGCATTATGCCATTCACGGCTGCGTCCATGCGGCAGGAGCTGCTCTGCTGCAACCTGTATCGCAGCTTTCGGGGTATCTTCAGGAAGGGTAAACTCGTGGATGATGATTCTTCGGATGTTGGTATCAACAGCCGCAACATCAAGATTATCAGCAAAAACCGGAATGGAGCGAGAGGTATACTCCCCGATACCGGGCAGGGATTTAAGCTGATCCGGTGTGGCAGGGACAATACCGTCGAAACGCTCCATGATCAACCGGGCAGAGATCTGAAGTCTCTGACCCCGGGAGTTGTAGCCAAGGCCGCTCCAGAGAGCAAGCACATCCCTGAGTGAGGAGAGAGCAAGGGTTTCCGTATCGGGAAAACGCTCCATCCAGACCCTGAATTTGTCAGCAACCCGGTCGGCCTGCGTCTGCTGAAGCATGATTTCGCTGACCATGACAGCGTAGCGATCTGTGGTCTCCCGCCAGGGAAATGATCTGCGGTTGGTGCGGTAGAAATCAAATATCTTCTCGCGAAAACCTTCTATCTGTTGCTGATGCAATACAATCAAAGCAGGAACGAACTGTTCTGTTAGAGGTCAATAAACTTGTCGACGACAACGGCTCCTTTATCATCGCGTCTGAGCATTGCCGCCTGATGAGAGGGATCATGGCCGAAGAAAAGCATCGCTCGCTCTTCAACGAGCTGATGGAGCAGTGAGGTTTTCTCTTCGATAACGGTAAGCGGTTCGATATCGTATCCCATAACCCATGATGAGGGCAGATGTGCCAAGGAAGGGATGAGGTCGGCAGTGTGCACGAGACTCCCTTCAGCACCGCTAACCCTTACCAGCTGCTGGCCTTTTGTATGACCATTGCTTGAAAAGAGCTCGATGCCGGAAAACAGCTCCCGGGGTCCGTCAACCAGCTCCACACTGGAGAGACGTCCGAACGCCTCGATGAAAACAGAGGAGTAACTGACTCTCTCCTTCAGGTTGGGCTTAAGCGCTGAAAGGTAATTCTCTCTCTGAACATAGTGGCGGGCATCAGGAAAGAGCGGCTCAAGCTTGTCGGCACCCTGCCGGAAAGCTCCACCGACATGATCGAAGTGCAAATGGGTGTAGATGACATCCGTAATGCTTGCAATTTCCAGCCCAACAGCCTTCAGCTCCGCCTGAAGCCGGCAATCCGAGAGAGCATAAATCGACCGGAGTTTGTCCGGCCAGGCAGTTCCCATGCCGGTATCAACAAGAATATGGCGGCCTTTACCTGAAATAAGAAGGACTCTTGCCTTGAGTGTTATGCGGTTGAGATGATCGGCAGGAGCAAACTTTTCCCACATGACTTTCGGCACAACACCGAACATGGCACCGCCGTCAAGAGCAAAGTCCTGTACATCGAGGGAGTAAAGACGATAGTCGCCAATCTGCATCATCTGGATGTAAATAAATTGCGCTGAAGAGGAATCAGGGGCAAGCTTGGCGTTGAGGTCACTGCGCATTGCCGACCTGCATCACGGTTATAGCCGTTCAGGAGTGTGCAGGAGAAAAATCCGGCAGCATCGGTTGCGCTGCCGGATTGTCGAAAAGAAAATCAGGCTTTCTCTACAACCTTACGCTCTTTTACTTTGAGTGCAGCTTTGCCGGTACGCTTGCGCAGGTAGAAAAGTTTTGCTCTTCTTGCCTTGCCGTGCTTGAGTACGGTCACGCTCTCAATATTGGGTGAGTTAACAGGAATGATCCTTTCAACTCCAACTCCATGAGAGATCTTGCGAACCGTGATGGTTTTGGAACCACCGGCTCCGCGATCGCTGATAACAACACCCTCAAAAGCCTGAAGCCTCTCCTTTTCGCCTTCAATAACCTTCAACTGTATTCTGACGGTATCACCCGGCTGAATATGCGGAAAATCGGTAACGGCCTGGGTAGCTTCAACTAACTGAATTAACTGATCCATTTTCGACAACTATTTACGTTATTTTTTTCTTCAATTCCTAAAATCATTCATGACCTAAAAGATCGGGTCTGCGTGTTCTGGTTCTCTCAAGAGCATTTTCACCTCTCCACTGCTCTATTTTGCTGTGATGACCGGACATCAGTATATCGGGAACCTTCATCCCCCTGAATTCAGCCGGTCGGGTGTAATAGACACAGTCAAGAAGCCCATTCTGAAAGGAGTCGGTCAAAGCCGATTCACTGTCTCCAAGAACTCCCGGTATAACCCTGAGCACAGCGTCCATAAGCAGCAGCGCGGGTATCTCACCCCCTGAAAGAACTACATCGCCAATCGATATCTCCATGGTGATGAGCTTCTGGCGTATCCGTTCATCTACCGCCTTGTAGTGGCCGCAAAGAATAATCAGATTCTGCATCCCTGAGAGCCTGTTTGCCAGAGACTGCTCAAACAGCTTCCCGTCGGGTGTCAGAAAAATCACCTCATCATACGCTCTTTCGGCCTGCAGTGCCTCAATACAGGAGAATACCGGCTCAGGACGAAGAACCATTCCTGCACCCCCTCCGAAAGGAGAATCATCAACCTGCCGATACCTGCCCAGTCCGTAATCATGCAGGTTATGAATGTGTATATCCGCATACTGTTTTTTCCGGGCAATACGTAACAATCCATTGTCAAGCACTGAATCGAAAAACCCCGGAATGACGGAAATCACATCAATCCTCATTGCATCCAACGTCTTGGAACCGTTCATCAAACGTTTCAGAGACCAACACAATAATCACAGAAATTCGTCGTATCTCGGCACAACCATAACCTTATCACGAATACTGATCTCTTCAACGAACTCTTCAATGGCCGGTATCAGAATCTTTCTTTTACCAACCTGTACTTCATAAACCTCATGGGCAGGCATCGCAAGAATATCGGTTACGGTACCAACCTCGTTTCGATTACGATCAAGAACTTTGAGCCCTATCAGCTCATGCATATATGCCCGGTTATCCGGCTGCGGCAGAAGCTGATCCTCATCAACATAGAGATGCACTCCTGCCAGTGCTTCGGCTTTCTCCCTTGTGTCAACTCCGTCAAAGAACACCCACGCAAATCCCCCTCCAAGAGAGGCTTTATGAACGGTCAACCGATCAACGGCGTCAGCGGATCTGCCTGCGTAATACTCCCTGCGGGAGAGAAAGCTTTCAGGGAAATCGGTAACCGGTTCCACCTTCACCTCACCCGCCAACCCTTTCGGCTTGAGGATGACACCTGCAAGATAGAGTTCCATGCTACCGTTCCGTAAACGTCAAATCAGGCTTCGCTGCCTGCAGCGGCTTTTGCTTCGGCCTCTTTTTTGGCCTGACGGCGACGTGACTTCACAACAAGGCGTTTTTTGCTTCTCTCGACCTTGCTTGCCTGCCACTGTTCCATCTCAACGGTAATTTCAGCTTCGCTGCGACCTCTGCTTTTCAGCCTCAGTTCATGCAGCAATCCTGTGGTACGGATAAGGCTACGGACCGTTGCTGTCGGCTGAGCACCAACGCCCATCCAGTATTCGACACGATCTTTCTTGAGTGTTACGGCATGCGGTTTGGCTGTCGGCTGATAGGTCCCGATTACTTCAAGAAATTTGCCATCTCTCGGTGAGCGCGCATCAGATGCGACAATCTGGTATACCGGCAATTTTTTTCTTCCTGCTCTTTTAAGTCTGATCTTTACCAAGGCTCAAGTATTTTAGTTAATGGTAACTGTTAACAGTAAATGCAATCTATCTTTTTAAAAACTTGTCAAGTGCAAGATTCTGCGAAGTGATCTTTCTGCCCGACTGTGACAGCCTGGATACCGAACGCATCATCTTTTTCATTTCACCGAACTGCTTGAGCAGAAGGTTCACCTCCTGGACTCTCGTGCCGCTGCCGAGAGCGATGCGCTGACGGCGGCTGCCGTTGATGATATCAGGATTTGACTTCTCCTGTCTGGTCATGGAGTTAATCATGGCTTCGATAGGCTTGAAATCCAGATTTTCAAGATCCTGCTTTGGAACCATCTTGTTCAAACCCGGCACCATCTCAATCAACCCCTGTATTGAGCCCATTTTTTTAAGCTGCTGGAGCTGATCGAAAAAGTCGTTGAGATCAAACTCATTTTTCATGAGTTTTTTCTGCATCTCAAGCGTCTTCTCAAGATCCAGAGACTCCTGTGCCTTTTCAACAAAACTGACTATATCACCCATACCCAGAATCCTCTGGGCCATACGATCAGGGTAAAAAACATCAAGATCATCGACCTTTTCGCCGATACTGATAAATTTAATCGGCTTTTCAACAACCTGACGGATGGAAAGCGCAGCTCCGCCCCTTGCATCGCCATCAAGTTTGGTCAGTACAACACCATCAAAATCAAGGCGGTCGTTGAATGCCTTGGCTGTATTAACCGCTTCCTGACCCATCATCGAGTCAACAACAAAAAGCAGTTCATCAGGCTTGAGTGCATGCTTCAATGACTCAGCCTCTGCCATCATCAGGTCATCAATCTGAAGGCGGCCGGCTGTATCGATAATCACAACATCCCTGGCCCCTGATCGCGCAGCTTCAAGGCCCTGAAGTGCGGCCTTCAATGCATCCTGCTCTTCGATGGCAAATACCGGAACATCTACCTGCAGAGCGAGAGCCTTAAGCTGGTCAATGGCTGCAGGACGATAGACGTCAGCAGCTACCAGCATCGGGTTTTTACCGTTCTTTTTCAGACGAAGCGCGAGTTTCGCACAAAACGTGGTTTTTCCGGAACCCTGAAGACCGGCAACCATAATCACAGCCGGAAGTTTCTTGGGTGAAAGGTTCAGAGGCTTCTGCTCACCTCCCATAAGTTCAGTGAGCTCATCATAGACGATTTTTACAATCATCTGGGCAGGAGAGACGCTTTTGATGACCTGCTCACCAAGGGATTTCTCCCGTATATCCTCAATTAATTTCTTCGCTACCTTGTAGTTGACATCAGCGCCGAGAAGTGCGCGCTTGATATCGCGCATCGCGAGACCGATATTGATCTCGTTAATGGTGGCCTGACCTGCAAGTTTTTTGAAGGTGGCCTCAAGTTTATCGCTTAGACTGTCAAACATCGGTTCCTGCTTTTTTCATATAAAGCTTAAAAATGCTTAACTTTAATTATAACAAAATATCGCAAAAAATAAAATGAAACAATCATATCTTCATAGCTGATCAGGTTATTATTCCCTTTTTTTTATGCCCCGGCATCCGAACATATCAGGAAATAACAGGTTATGACCGAAAACTTCATGGAATCCCTTTTACACAGCTTCCGCAGCAAACGGATAGCCGTTATCGGCGACATTATGCTCGACAAGTACATTTTCGGCCATGTCTCCCGCATCTCCCCGGAATACCCTGTGCCCGTAGTCGATGTAACCCATGAGGATCACCGGCTGGGCGGGGCTGCAAATGTTGCCCTTAACACCCTCTCGCTCGGAGCGGAAACCATGCTCTTCGGAGTAACCGGTGCCGACAGCAACCGGGAGATACTGCTCGAACTGTTCAGCGACCGGGGACTTGCCGCCGAAGGACTGATTTGCGACCCGTCAAGGCCTACGACCTGCAAGACCCGCATCCTCTCTCAAAACCACCATATAACAAGAGTGGACAGAGAAAGCCGAAAAGAGATCGATTCCGACACAGAAGAGGCGGTTCTCGACTCTCTGGAGAGCGTTATCGGCACTCTTGATGCCATCGTTCTTGAAGACTACAATAAAGGTCTGCTCACCGAACGACTCATCAAAAGCATCTTTACGACCGCAAAGAAGCAGCATATTCCCCTGCTTGTCGATCCGAAACTTCTGAACTTCTTTGCCTACAGGGGGTGCACGATTTTCAAGCCAAACCTCTCCGAAATGGCAGCTTCACTCGGAATTGCCGTGCAGAACAATGATCGGGAGGTAGAAGAGGCCTGCCTCCGGCTCCAGGAGAAACTACAGGCTGAAACTATTGTTGTGACAAGGAGCGAAAAAGGTATGACACTCTACAACGGCTCCTTCACCCATATCGGGGCAACATCAATGGAGGTGGCTGATGTATCAGGAGCCGGAGATACCGTTATCGGAATGCTCGCTCTCGGAGCCGCTTCCGGTATTGACATCGTAACGAACGCCACCATAGCCAATCTGGCTGCAGGAACGGTATGCCAGGAGGTGGGAGCAGTACCGGTTAAGCCGGAAAAACTGCTCAGGGCATATCAGGAGCATCATCGACAATAGCAATATGCTGCTCTATTTCCTGAGGATATGGGGGGTTGTATGAGCTGTCCATTGCAAGCGCCCTCAAATTATTCAGGGAGTAGAAGGGAACATCAAACATTCCCGCATTTCCAACGGCAGCAGGAACATCCGAGCCCGGATCAACATGCATCACAAAGGTGAGGTAAACCTTGCCATGACCGTTCGGGGTAAATACCCACAATCCGGATGCATGGCGAACCCGGTAATAGTTCGAATTAACCGGAAGATAATCGGGCTCCCCGGTCATGGTAACGGCTATGGAATTATCGCCGGCTGAAGCCAGTTCGGTACGCATGATCATCTCCCTCTTCAGCAGCGGCCAGGGGGTGTTGATAACCTGACGCACAACATAGTCAATCCCGTTTTTCTCAAGTACCTCCATCTCGGCAAGCTTGTGAACCCAGCGGCTATAGCTTGCCATGTCATGAAAAAGGCTGATCAGCCTTTTGAATGAAACCGGCAGCTCGGTCTCACCCTTGAAGCTGTGGATATCGGAACCGTTAACCCTGGAAGAGTAGATTCGGACTCCCTTATGCTCGACACGGAAGTCCCAGTTTTTCTCAAGGATTGATGATACATCCATACCGTGTGTTGAGTTGTTATTGAGGACTGCATGAGAATGAGGGGAACACTCACTCAGCGATAAACTGCTGGTAATTCTGGATGACATCCTTCGCGGATTTTATGAAGGGCGCCTCTACAGAAATCCTGTACTTATCCTTCTTTACCATATCACGCATATTGTTCATGGTATGGTAGGGCGTATCAATAACGGCAATATTGGCCAGCCATGAGGGGATCTCGCCACCCGGTTCAATGTGGAGACGGAAAACCACCCTGCACTGGTTTGCCGAGAGCGGGATGATGTTCCATGCACCCTCAAGATGGGGAACACGAACATATTTATCGTTTTTCGGCAGAAAGTCCGGCAAACACTCAAGCTTGATAAAAACCTCGGAGGTGTCAGTATCCATATACCCCTGGGAGCGGGTTATGATTTCACGATCGGAAACCGGCCAGGGAGCACTGACAAGCTGATAGACAACCCGGCCGTTATCTTTCTCCCCATTATCTGCTGAAAGTTCCTGCAGAAGGCGCATCTCTTTGGTTTTCCATACCCACTCGGTGGCTGCTTCAATATCAAACAGAAGACTCAGTACGGCATGCTGTGGAGCATCGATAGTAGCTATGCCTACAAAAGAGAGGAAATCAGAGGAGGGAACAGGACAGGTAAATATCTTCAACCAGTCATTTTTCAGGCGCAACGTACAGGTTTCGCTCTGGATTTTTTCAATTAACGACATACGTGTAATGTTTTGATTATTAGTAAAGGAGAAGCCGATTAATCAATACCGTCAAAACACTCAGGGCTGTCGCATTGGCACAGATGCTGCTATCCTGACAACCGGGTCTGCACTCTGCACTACAAATGTTATCTGACCAACAGCGCCAAAGAGCTGATGAGCTATCCTTGATTTTACGGCCTGAGCCAGCTTAAGGCGATCACGAAGAAAAACTGCCCGGTCAAACCGGATTTTTTTACTCTTGCAGGTTTTTATAACCAGAGCCTCAAACACGCGCTCTTCGGAATATTTTGCAAGAAAACTCTCAATAGAACCCCGGTATTGCTGAACCAGGCTACGGGGATCATCAATAATTTTAAGGGCGATATCATCAAAAGAACCCGAACGAAAAAGCTCCTGGTAAAAATCAGAGTAACTTTTTCCGGTAACCCAGAAATCCGGAATAATCCCGCCGGCATTTTTCAGCGCCACAAGCTGACTTTTCTCATCGGGAACTTTCCCGTTGAGCGACGAGAGCAATCCGTATAGAGAGGAGGTTCTGTAAACCGAAACCTCACTGTTTTTCAAATAGAGTAAACTGTCAGGATTTGTAAAGAGTTTCTCAGGACGAATGGTTGTGAGTGCATCCTGAAAATAACTCTCCCGACCCGTACCGCCTTTATGATACACCCGCTGTATCTGTCGGCCGGATGGGGTATAATATCGTGAAACGGTAAGTCGAATTGCCGAACCATCTGCAAACTGAAGCTGCCGCTGTACCAGCCCCTTTCCGAAGGTCTGCTCTCCCACCACAACAGCCCGACGGTTATCCTGGAGAGCACCGGCAAGAATTTCAGAAGCTGATGCACTCCCTTTGTCCACCAGTACAATCACTTCACCTGTCTCGTAACTGTCACCGGAGCGCGCAATAAATCGCTCATTCTCGACTCCGCCGTTACGGCTCTTGGTATAGACAATCAACGCTCCCTTCGCCAGAAACTCATCAGCCACGGCTACGGCCTGTTCAAGAAAACCACCAGGATTACCTCTCAGATCAATAACAAGGCGCTTCATGCCCTGCTTTTTAAGCCGGAGAAGCACCGTGCGGAACTCATCGGCTGTGGTTGCAATAAAACGGCTCAATCGAATATACCCTACCCTGCGATCAAGCATAAAGGCTGCATCGATACTCGATGTCGATATTCGACTCCGTGTAACCGTAAACTCGACAATCTTTCCACTAAGAGGCCTGAAAACCCTCAATTTCACCTGGGTTCCCTGCCTGCCCCGAAGCTTCCTCAATACCTGTTTTTCCGTAATACCAAGAGCGGGGAGAGAGTCAATGGCAAGGATACGGTCTCCGGGCAAAATCCCGACTGCAGCGCTTGGTCCACCGGAAAGCGGCGTGACAACAAGGAGCGTATCGCTTGAAATATCAAATTCAATACCGATACCATCAAAATTACCATCAAATTCGGCCTGGGAATAGGTGACCTTTTCCGGCTCCAGATAGACTGTATGGGGATCCAGATACTCCGCCATACCCTGTATACCTGCTCCCGCAAGACTATCGCCGGCTACATCATCAACATACATCGTTTTCATCAGACTGTAGGCTTCGAGCATTTTTTTCTGCTGTTCACCCTGCACGTCGCCTTTGCCGTTGAGTCTGGACCCGAGAAAAACTCCAAATCCGAGCACAAGAAGCATCAATACAATAGTAAGTATGCGGGACATGAAGTGGGGGTTTATTACAGGATAAGAGAACGCCTACAAGCTTCATCAATCACAGTTTACCTATCACAGATCAAAATCACAAAAAAACAATAAGCAACAGAGTCCCGCCAATCCATACCCACAGCATATACCCTGAGCAGAACGCGAAAAGAAAAGCACATAACACAAACTGACCGCACCATGCCATCAACCAATAACAACAACACAGTAAAACGTATTGATAAACAAGTAACAAGAATACAACAGCATCATGAGCAGCAACAAACACTTCAAACTATCTCAATAAAAATAGCAGACAACGAATAACTCATTACACATCAAGACCATATTAACATCACACCATAACCTATACAAACAACAAACAAAAGAATTTTTAAAACAAATATCAAACAAATACAAACAAACTCTTGCCCTGAATTATAAAACTACTAAACTTAATAAAGTTTATATTCAACAAAATTATTTATGTTATTTTATTTTAATTACTTATATTTGTTTTAGTGATAATCTTTCAATGTATTTATGCACATCATAAACTTTAAACAGAAAAGCAGTATTCGAGCACTTTTTTAGATTTATGAGTCTTTTACTTTGGCTTTTTAATCGGAATATGCTTTTACATTACTTGTCATCTATACTATGATATATGGCATAGATACATAATAACATAAACGGCATGCATAAATCAGCTTAATGGTGTTCATTACAATACGCCACGCAAGCGTTATGCTGAATGGTATGAGTTATTCCTGCAGATTATTTATTCTTTTTACTCTATCATGCTCAAGCGAAATCACACTGAACAACAAGTTCAATTTCAAGGCTTGCATCAAGAGGTAATTCTGCTACTCCGACGGCACTTCTCGCATGAACTCCCCTCTCTTCGAAGATTTCAAGAAGAAGAGAAGAGGCTCCATTGGCGACAAGATGCTGACTGGAAAAACCGGAGTCGCTGGCAACATAGAGCGTAAGCTTGACAATCCGTTCTATGCAATCAAGAGTGCCTGTTACCGATTTGATGGCGGCAAGTGCATTGAGAAGAGCGGTTCTGGCTGCATTGAAAGCATCTTCCCTGCCCTGCTCATTTACCTTTCCTTTACCACCCGGTTCTATCAGTTTTCCGTTTTCAAGAGGGAGTTGACCGGAGGTAAAGACAAGATTACCGCTCCTGATTGCAGGGGAGTAGAGACCCGCTGCTGCGGGCGGCTGAGGCAGAGAGAAGCCTGCTTTAATGATTTTTTTTTCGATGCTGCTCATTGGGGAATGGTTGGTTACTCTCGATTATCGGTAATAAAACCCTTTTTCTCACGATGCATTGCGCTGCATGCCCTGTATAAATGACCATAAAACGGTCCCGAAAGAAATCGGAATCTCCCCAGGAAAGGCAGTTGCTATTACCACTAAAATTATTTATAGTCACTGAAATATCAAAGGATTTTGATTATATGGCGCATAATACTCCCCATAACACTCCCCTGCCGCGCCTTCTTTTGATAAGCAGTGGCAAGGAAGCCCCTCTGACTGGCACACCTCTGCTCAAACAGCTTCAACTCCTCCCCCGCTTGATGCCTTGCATGATTCAGATCAGGGAAAAAGAGCTTGACGCAAAACAGTTGTTTCAGCTTGCGCTCATGGCTGCTGAAATCGCACGTGAAAAAGAGGTCAGGATCCTGATCAATGAACGTGCCGATATTGCTCTTGCTGCCGTTCTTCACGGCGTACATCTGCCCGAAAAGAGCTGCCCGCCCGATAAACTTCGCGCAGTTGCGCCGGAATTGATCATCGGATGCAGCGTACACTCGCCGTTGTCTGCACGGATCGCTGAAGAGCGCGGCGCTGATTACCTGCTTTTCGGTCCGGTATTCGATACGCCCTCAAAAAGGAAATACGGCCCGCCACAGGGAGTGGATAAACTCGGTGCTTTATGCCGTTCGACCTCACTTCCTGTCTTTGCTGTGGGAGGCATTACACCACAAAACATTCCGTCGTGTATGAAGCAGGGGGCCTATGGTGCTGCAGGAATCTCCATCTTTGAACCGGGCAGCGGGTTTGTCGCTACCTTTGAACAATTCTATAACACCCTTTATCAATGATGCCCTCCTCTCCCTTTCTCTGTGTCATTACTGATGAGGCTGTGTGCCCGATCTCACTGGCTGAAAAGGCTCTGCATGGTGGAGCTGCCATGATACAACTGAGACATAAAACGGCTTCCGGCAGTCAGCTTTTTTCCTGGGGAGTTGAAATCACCAGACGGTGCAGAGCGTACGGGGCACTCTGTATTATCAATGACCGCATTGATATTGCCCTTGCATGCAAGGCTGACGGTGTTCACCTCGGTCAGCAGGACCTGCCGGCTTCTGCCGCCCGTAAACTGCTCGGCAATTCCCGCATCATCGGCGTTTCGGCATCATCACCTGAAGAGGCTATTCAGGCTGAACGTGATGGAGCGGATTATATCGGTTTCGGCCATATCTACCCGACACTATCAAAAGAAAAAGGGTTTGATCCTGTCGGCCCGGAAACACTCCGGAGGGTCTCCGCCCTCGTCTCCCTGCCGATTATAGCTATCGGCGGCATCAGCAAGAGCAATGCATCACTGGTCATAGGGCATGGTGCGGCAGGCATCGCTGTCATTTCCGCCGTCAGCAGGGCAGTTGATCCCGTCAGTTCAGTACAAGAGCTTCTCTGCTCACTACAACAGGGAGGCATTGATGGGTAAAAATTATGTTACCGTTCTCACCATTGCAGGCTCGGATGGAAGCGGAGGGGCTGGAATCCAGGCGGATAGTAAAACAGTTGGCGCCCTTGACTGTTACGCTCTTTCGGTCATAACCGCCGTTACAGCACAAAATACAAGCGGAGTAAGGGGAATCTCCCTTCTCCCGGTAAAATCTCTTTGTGAGCAGTTCAGGGCCATTGCTGACGATATCAGGATCGATGCCGTAAAAATCGGGATGCTTGGCAGCAGCGACATCATCAGAGCTGTTTCCGGATTACTCAGAGAGCTTGAAAACACTCCGCCTGTCATTCTTGACACTGTTCTCGGCTCTTCCGGAGGCACCACTCTTCTGCCGGAGGCGGCTATCGAGGTAATGAAAGCAGAGCTCTTCCCTCTCGCAACCTTAATAACACCAAACCTGCCGGAGAGTGCAATCCTGACCGGCATGAAGCATCCACCTGCAACCGATGAAGCTGTCGAGGCGGCTGCCGTAATGCTGCATGAAGCCGGAGCGGCTTCGGTACTCATCAAGGGAGGTCACACTGAAGGAGACGAATGCCGTGACTGCCTCTTCAGCAATGGCCGGTTTTTCTGGTTCAGCTCCAAAAAAATCGAGACCCACAACACACACGGCACCGGCTGCACACTCTCATCAGCCATTGCAGCATTCATGGCCAGGGGGGAAGTGATGGAATGTGCTGTAGAAAAGGCAAAAGCATATACGACTGAAGCCCTGAAGGCGGGAGCCGGTTACCATCTTGGCAGCGGCAGAGGCCCCCTTGATCATCATTTCAGGTTTCGATAACCCTCTCTCAGACACCACGGGGCGGGCGGCCGACAGAGTAGTAGGTAAATCCGGAGATCTCCATGAATTCAGGATTGTAGATATTTCGGCCGTCAAAAACCACCGGCGTTTTGAGATCTCGTTTTACCATCTCAAAATCGGGGCTGCGGAAGAGAAGCCACTCCGTAAGCACCACAAGAGCATCAGATCCTTTTACCGCATCTTCAGGGTTTGCTGCATAGTAGATCCCCTCCCGCTCTCCGTAGATTCTTTGAGCCTCGTGCATGGCAACCGGATCGTAAACCCTCACCGATGCACCCGCATGCAGAAGCTCTTCAATAACCCTGCGGCTCGGGGCCGCACGCATATCATCGGTATTCGGCTTGAATGAAAGCCCCCATAACGCAAAAACACGGCCTCCGATCTCCTCTCCGAAATGGAGGCGGATCTTCCTGACTATGGTACTTTTCTGGTCTTCATTGACCGCTTCAACTGCCTGGAGTATCCGTGAATGATAACCATATTTATGTGCGGTTCTTTCCAGCGCCTGGACATCCTTGGGAAAACAGGAGCCGCCGTAGCCCACACCGGGATAGATAAACGAAAATCCGATCCTTGAGTCGGAACCGATCCCCCTCCTGACAGCCTCGACATCAGCCCCGACCCGCTCGGCAATGTTGGCTATTTCATTCATGAAACTGATCTTTGTGGCAAGCATGGCGTTGGCCGCATACTTGGTGAGCTCGGCCGAACGGATATCCATGGCGATAAACCGCTCATGGCTGCGGTTGAACGGGGAGTAGAGAAAACGAAGCAGCTCTTTGATGCGGGGGTCATCAACTCCGACAATAATCCTTTCCGGTTTCATGAAATCGTTGACCGCATCTCCCTCCTTGAGAAACTCGGGATTTGAAACCACATCAAAATCAACTCCCGAACTCCGTTCGGCAAGAACCGAACTGATTTTTTCCCGCACAAGGTCGGCAGTACCGACGGGAACTGTCGATTTGTTGATGACGATCCGGTACTCCTGCATATAGGTTCCGATACTTTCGGCAACACTGAGCACATGACGCAAATCTGCCGATCCATCCTCATCAGGGGGCGTACCTACCGCAATAAACTGGTATAATCCGAACTCAACGCCCTCCCGGATGTCGGACGTGAACTTCAATCGACCGGCACGGCTGTTTTCAATAACAATTTCCTCAAGACCGGGCTCATAGATGGGAATGTGACCCTCATTGAGCGCGTCAATCTTCTTCCGGTCAATATCAACACAGAGAACATCATTTCCGACTTCAGCAAAACAGGCTCCGGTCACAAGACCGACATAGCCTGATCCGAATATGGTTATTTTCATTACAGCATGATTTCAGGGTTCGCCACAGCTCTACGTTCCGGATGGCAAACCAGAGTTACTTATTATTCAAGAACTATTACAAGGCAACGGGATTTCTGCCAGAAAGCATTTTCATCACGGATAAGAAGCAGTGAGGATGTCTTGCCTCCAACCAGCTCGTAAGAGCCAACCGTGTGAGGAGTTACGATTTTAATGCGTTTCAGGGGCCTGTCAAAAAAGAGATCACGGGTTTCGGTTATCTCAACCTTTTTAAAAAGATTGACATTAAAGTCGTTGGCAAGACGGTACTCATTGCCGAAGAGTTTTTCAAGCGGATTAATGCGAAGAAGAACACCTTTCGAAACGAGATCATTAAAGGTGCCCGAGATGTAATAAGCCGTAAAGAGCTGCGAGTCCTGATCCTGGATATACTCATCAAGCACATCCACTGTTGCCATAAGTGAAGATACCTGCCTGTTGAGCTTCTGAACCTGGCCTTTCAGGGTGATAAGCTCTCCATCCTTGGTATTTATGGCGATTTTAAGCTCCGAAACCAGCTTGTCAAGCGAATCAACCCGATAGGATGAGGTTCGGTTCTCCTCTTCAAGTTTGCGGATCAGGTTTTTACTTGCCGCCAGGGTGGAATCGATAAAACGGATTCCGGCGGAGATATCCTTGCCAATCTGCTCGACACTCTGTTTGTCACTGCTTTCAATATCAGATGAGAGTCTTTCAACGACAGCCTCTTTCTGCTGAATCCTGCCGAGATTTTTCTGCACCTGGGCAAGAATAGCCATCATTGATTCAAGATGCTCCTGCTGGGGGTCCTGCTTCGGTTTTTCCGGGCTGCACGACGAGAGAATCACCAGAAAAGCGAAACATAAAACCCCGGCCACCCTTAAGCGACTCGCTCTTACAGCCATTGAATCCATTGTTCAACCCCTTCTTTTGTGCCATACCACCTGGTATGCGGTGTTGGAAGATGCTCGGCATCTGCAATAGTTACATTGACAGCACCCTCAAGAAAACAGCTTTTTGCAGGAACAATGCCGTCACCGGCAACATTGCCGTCATCCAGAACGTTTTTATAAAACTGATAACACATTTTCTCCACAAAACTTCCCTCCGAATTGCCATGATACTTATCGCTGACGACAGAAACAACAGAAACCCGATCAAAAAAATCAGCTTGCAGATGGCTGAAGATAAAATCCGTTTTTATCTTCGCATAATACTCACCCGTATGAAACGGTGTTCCAAGCGTTATCAATTTCTTGATCTGCTTTCCCGGATTATACCGTTCACCCTGAAAGGGCTTTTCAAGCAGATAGACCATCGCAACACTCCCTCCACCGCTATGAGCAACAAGCGTAATGGGTTCATCGGGAAATTTCTGTTCAATCTCGCGTATCGTCCGGTCAAGAGCGCTCATGACCCTGTTGGTTGATTTTTCCGGCGAAGGAGGAAATCCTATCCAGTCAATGAGCGATACGGGTACTATGGCTATTTTCTCTTCCGGAAGATAGCCGCCAAGAGCCTCTTTCATGATATCATAAAGCGAATCCCAGAAAAGTACTCCGGGAATAATCACTACTGGATGTTGCGGGACCGCCTTCATGATAGGTTCATCTTGTTACTCTGCCTCTCTCTACTCTCTTGTTTCTTTCCGGAATTTTCAGGACCATTGCTTCAGCAGCTCAACAAGCAGGCTCACACCAAACCCGGTTCCTCCATTGACCTTGCCTCCCCCTTTCGGAGTGAATGACGGACCGGCAATATCAATATGGGCCCAGTTTTTGTGCTCATCAATGAATTTCTCAAGGAATTTTGCAGCCGTGACTGAACCGGCACCACGTCCTCCGGTGTTACTGACATCGGCTACGTCGGACTTGATCTGCTCATCGTAGAGATCCCAGAGCGGCATGCGCCACACCTTTTCACCTGCCTTCTGACCGGCGTTATAAATCTCATCAGCCAGCTTGTCATTGTTACTGAAGAGTCCTGCAACGGAATAACCAAGGGCAACAATACAGGCACCGGTCAGGGTTGCGAGATCAATAATGACATCCGGCTTATACGTTTCAGTTGCATAGGCAAGGGCATCGGCCAGAATAAGCCGTCCCTCGGCATCGGTATTGCCAACCTCAACAGTAATGCCTGAATAGGTGGTAATAACATCACCCGGATTCTGGGCTTTACCGTCCGGCATATTGTCGGTAGCAGGAATCAAACCGATAATGTGCAGCGGAAGGGCAAGACGGGCTGCGGCCTCAACCGCACCCAGTACGCTTGCGGCGCCGGCCATATCCGACTTCATCTCTCCCATGTTTTCGGATGGCTTGATTGAGATGCCGCCTGAATCAAACGTGACCCCTTTTCCGACAAGGGCTACAACCGCTTTCGGTTTCCCTTTCGGCTTGTAGTCAAGAATGGTAAAGGTCGGAGGGAAAAAACTCCCCTTGTTGACCGCAAGGAGGCCTCCCATACCAAGAGACTCAATCTCTTTTTTATGAAAAACCGTTACCTCGTAGCCATATTTTTTGGCGGACTCCTCTGCAGCTTTCGAAATATCCTCAGCCTGCAGATAATTACCCGGCAGATTAACCAGATCCCTGGCCATCTTCTGGCAAGAACCGACAATCCTGCCCGCCTCAACACCGCGCTCTGCCGCATCCAATACCGAAGCTCCGGCCCTTAAAACAAGTTCGGCAAGCTCTTTTGTCTTGTCTGCCGCTCTCTTTTTATCCAGCTTACCGCTTTTCAGACGCTCAAAGCGGTATAAACCGGCAAACGATCCGGTAACAAACGTTTCAGCAAGAGTCGAAACACTCTCTCCAGTTTCACCGGCAATGTGCTCGATGGCTGAAAAATCAACAGCAAGCTTGGCAATCTTCAGCTCAACAGCTCTGGATGCAAGAGAAATGGCCCCCTTGCGCCAGTCATCAAGAGTTTTTGCATCACCGATACCAAACAGGGCAAGTCGAGATGCCTTGCATTTTCCGGACCCGCCATAGAGCAGAACAACCTCTCCTGCTTCGGCTTTAAAATCCTTTAATACCTTATGATCCAGTTCAAGTCCTGCAAGCAGCTTCTGAGCCTCTTTTTTCAGATCTCCCTTACTGATCGGCAAGGCAAGAAGATCGACGGCAATACGATCAATCTCAATTTTTGTTACTGATATTTTCATAATCACGCTTGTTCGTTGTTAACACCTTCAACCTGACTGGATGCTGTTTTAAGAAATGCTCTCAAATCTTCAAGAAGTACCTTCTGGGCCCTGTCGGACGAAAACTGGAAGAGACATCCGGCAGCATTCATATGCCCCCCTCCTCCATATTTTTTTGCCAGCTGGTTGACGTAAATATTGCCGCGTGAGCGAAAACTCGCCTTAGTTCTGCCATCCTGCATCTCAACCATAAGCACGGCAATTTGCACGGTTGGTACACTCAGCAGATACTGGATGATGAGATCGGTATCAAAAAGCTTGCTCCCGGTGGCTTTTAACATATCCTGAGAGATAAACAGCCACGAAATCACTCCATCATCAAGCACCGTGATAGCGCTCAATGCAGCTCCGAGCAGCTTGAGTGCCTGGCAGGTAAGTGAATTATAGATCTTGTCGTAGATATCCGAAGCATCTGCCCCTTTGCTGACAAGGTCACCGGCAAGACGGTAGACATAGGGGGATGTTTTCGGAAACCTGAATGATCCGGTATCCGTCATAACCGAAACATAGAGCGCTTCGGCAATTTGGGGTGTGAAAAGTTCACGGCCCAGCCTCTTCTGAAATGCGTAGATCAGGTCATAGATAAGTTCACCGGTCGAGGATGCATAGTTTTCACACACCATGACATCGGTAAAATCATCAGGTTCAAGATGATGATCGACACAGACAATTTTCAGGCTTCCGAGCTCTTTGGAAAAACTAACATGCGGCCATAGCGAACCCATCCTGTCACGAAGATTTGCATCAAGAAGCACAACAACATCACAAAGCGACAACGCCTGTATAGCATCCTCATCCCTGTCGTCAAAGAGGCTTATCGGATAGAGATGGGTAAGAAACCTGTAGTTCGGGGGGACCTCAGTCGGATTCACAATCGAGACCTCCTTGCCAAGCAGCTTGAGCACTAGCGCAAGAGCCACCTCGCTTCCGAGGCCGTCACCATCTGAATTCTCATGCGTCGTCAGAACAATATGCTGACCTTCAATCAGCTCATCAATTACCGGAGACCATTCCTCGGCGTTAAGCGTCCTTCCATACTCGGGTAATATCATTCGTTTGCAGTAACTTTATCAAAAACAAAACTCATTCTATGCCCTTTACTTATAAAGCCACATAAGGACACCTCTATTTATTTGTTCCGAAACCCGATGACTGCGTTGGGCGGTGCTCGAAATCCTC
>NZ_MPJE01000015.1:0-18303 GCF_001975465.1 Chlorobium sp. KB01 | reverse complement strand
AAGCAATTGCGGTATTTTATGCCACCTTTTTTTATTGCCTTCGTGAATAATTCAGGATAAATCCTGAAATATACGGGCCCCCTTTTTTTAGTGGTAACCATGAACAAAAAACGGGGAGGAGAGATGATGAAGAGGGTAATCAGAGTTATGACGTTACTATTGGGCTGTATCGGGTTTGCCCGGCAGGCAGAGGCTCAGGAGATGACGACGGCAATGTTGTCAACGAAATACAATATTGCAGCTGGCAAGGAGACCTATAATCGGGCATGTGCACTCTGTCACGACAGTGGCGTGATGAATGCTCCGAAAGTATGCAATATTGTGGAGTGGCAGCCGAGGATGGCGCAGGGTATGGATTCGCTGGTAAAGCACGTTATCAATGGTATTAACAATATGCCGGCAAAGGGAGGACTGGAATCCTTGACTTTAGCGCAGTGTTCCGATGCGGTTGCCTATATGATGTCACAATGTGAAACTGCGGTTTCAGCACAGTAGAGCCGACTGGTTGTCAACAGAGATCGTTACGGGTTATCGAAGCCGTGAAGAGAGGGTATCTTTTCACGGCGTTGCTGTTTCTACTGCAAAGCCCTTATTTTATCAATAACCGGCTTACGGGGGTGACTGAGGAGTTCCTCATCGTTTTCGGGAAGCGTAACATGCTTTGCAACGACTTCGAGCATGCGCTTCTCAAGATGCTGTGCGATGTCGAGCATTCGGTCGAGACGGCTTTTGAGTTCGCTGAGAATGAATTTTTCGGCACTGTTTTTTTTCATTTTCCCGAGAATCTCTGCCATAACCGGCGCGTCAAGATGCATTGAAACTTCATTGAAGTACTCTAACGGCAGGTCATTGGCATAGCCAACGGCCTGGTCAACTCCCATCTTGCTGCATACTGCTGCGGCAATTCGCGGTTTGATATGTTCAACCATGAGCGGAATGACCATAAAATTCGGGATATACTTGACGATCATCCCTATGGCGTTATAGAGCTCTTCAAAACCGTCGGTCTTGTGGCTGACCAGCGTCTCAGCCCAGGAGACCACCTGCTGCTGCTGGCTGAACGGAAGCTGGCGCAGTACCTCCGGTACGGGAAGATTGGCCCAGGCCAGTGATTTTTCCAGTTCACTCATAGTGGTTCAATTCTTTTTCAGGGGAGGTTTACGGAATGTATGATGTATTGCGAAGTTGATAAAAAAAACAGAGAACAGGAAACAGGAAAAATCAGGGATGGTGATCCTCCATCAGCTGACGGCAGTCCGGGCGGGAGGAGGGGGAGAATTACATGGACACAAAACTGAAAGCATTGGTTATATTCCACCCTTTGCAAGATAATAAGGCGACACTATAGATGTGTAGCGATGCCGCAATGATAATATAAGGAACGGTGAAAAGGTATGGTGCTCTTAACAGTAGAAGGATTACAGAAAAAGTATGGTTTGAAACATCTGTTCAGCGATGTCTCATTCGGTATAGATGACCGCGACAAGATAGGGATTATCGGAGCGAACGGCAGCGGAAAGAGTACGCTGCTGAAAATTCTTGCCGGGGTGGAAACTCCCGATAAAGGCAAGGTGATGGTGGCAAACCAGAAAAGGATTGCCTATCTCCCGCAGGACTCTCCGTTTGATCCGGATGATACGGTGCTCGAAGCCATTCTGAAATCGAGCGACAAGGTCATGGATCTTATCTATGAGTATGAGGTGGTCTGCAAGGAGCTTGAGACAAAACACAGTGAGGATCCCTCGCTGATAGACCGTATGAGCAAGCTTGCCCATGAACTTGATGTATGCGGAGCATGGGAGCTGGAGTCGAACGCAAAAACGGTGCTTGGCAAGCTTGGTCTTTACGACCTGGAGGCTAAAATGGGCACCCTTTCCGGCGGTCAGCGAAAACGGGTAGCGCTTGCTCACGCTCTTGTTGTGCCCAGTGACGGGCTGATACTTGATGAACCGACCAACCATCTTGATGCTGACAGTGTTGAGTGGCTGGAGCAGTATATCCGCCGCTATCAGGGCGCTGTGCTGCTGATAACCCACGACCGATACTTTCTTGATCGTGTGGCGACACGCATGCTTGAGCTTGACGGTTTTACCGCCACAACCTACACCGGCGGATATTCGAGCTATCTGCAGCAGAAAGCCGAGCAGGAGGAGCAGGCGATCCGCGATGACCGCAAACGACAGGCCCTTGTGCGCCAGGAGCTTGACTGGATGCGCAGCGGCTGCAAGGCCCGCACCACCAAGCAGAAGGCCCGCATGCTGCGTGCCGAGACACTTGTATACGCTCCGAAAAAGGAGAAGCAGAAAGAGCTTGAAATCGGTTTCGGCGCCGGACGGCTTGGCGACAAGATCATCGAGTTTCACAAGGTTTCGAAATCATATGGCGACAAACTCCTTCTGCACGAATTTGAATACCATCTCCAGAAGGGAGACCGCATCGGTATTATCGGCCCGAACGGTTCGGGCAAAACAACCCTTTTTGATATGATTACCGGGCGCGTCAAGCCCGACAGCGGCCATATCGATATCGGCAAGACCGTCAACATCGGCTATTACGATCAGCAGAGCCGGGGACTGGATGACAGCAAGCGGGTTATTGAGTTTATTCAGGAGGAGGCCGAGCAGATCAAGCTGAAGGACGGAACGGTCTTTTCGGCGGCCAGAATGCTTGAGCGTTTTCTTTTTGCCCCCTCAACCCAGTACAGTTACATCAGCACGCTCTCAGGCGGAGAGCGCCGCAGGCTCTACCTGCTCAGGCAGCTTATCGGCTCTCCCAATGTGCTGCTGCTTGACGAGCCGACCAACGATCTTGATATTCCCACGCTTCGGGTGCTTGAGGACTACCTCGACAGCTACCAGGGATGCCTTATGGTTGTCAGTCATGACCGCTATTTTCTTGACCGTACGGTCGAGTATATCTTTGCCTATGAAGCCAATGGCACGGTACGCCGCTACCCCGGCAACTATACCGTCTATCTTGACATGAAGGCCGCTCTGGCGGAGAAGGAGAAGGACGACAGGAAATCAGGATCGAAAGAGCAGCAGAAGATTCTCCCGGTGGTATCGGCAAAGCCGAAGCAGAGCAGGCTCGGCAGCAAGGAGAAACGTGAACTCGAACAGCTTGAAACCTCCATTCATGAGGGCGAAACCCGGCAGTCGGAGATAGCCGCCAAACTTGCCGCAGCAGGAAGTGATTTTGAGCTGCAGCAGAAGCTGGGAACCGAACTGCAGGCGCTTCAGAAGCAGCTTGAGAGGGAGATGGCCAGGTGGACAGAGTTGGCGGAACTGGCCTGAGATCACCCCTCTACATCTGTTGCGCGATGCGATTACTTCGTTGGGCGGTGGGTGTTCGGTTTGTCTGGACGACATGGACGAGATGGACGAGATGGACATCATGGACACCATGTACTGCGCGGTGAAGGTTTTTTAAGCTGCTCACGATGATGTAGAGTGGTGACTGTAACAGAAAAAGCAGAATATGTTAACTGCTGAAGCCATATCTGCCCGGCTTGAAGTGCTGGGCAACCCCGAGGCGGCTCGCTTTGCCCTGAGGTTTTTCAGGACAGGGCCTGGCGAGTATGGAGAAGGTGACCTCTTTCGCGGTATCCGGGTTCCTGTGTTGAGAAAGCTTGCCTCCGGGCTGGACAACCTGCCTCCGGAGGAGGTGATCCGTCTGCTACATTCAGCCTTTCATGAAGACCGTCTGCTTGCCCTTCTTCTGCTGATCCGCCGTTTTCGCAGGGCTGACGGTGTTGAGCAGGAGCGGATCTACAACAGCTATCTGGCCAATACCCGTCGCATCAACAACTGGGACCTGGTTGATATTTCGGCGGAGCACATCGTCGGCTCTTTTTTGCGAAATCGTGACCGGGCACCACTCTACCGGCTTGCTGTTTCGGAGAGCCTCTGGGAGCGCAGGATTGCCATTGTCTCAACCTTTCATTTTATCCGCCGGAATGAGTTTCACGATACCCTTGCGATAGCAGGGATGCTGCTCAACGACCGGGAAGAGCTGATTCACAAGGCCGCAGGATGGATGCTCCGGGAGGTCGGCAAGCGGGATCAGCCCGCAGAGGAGGCTTTTCTGCAGGTGCACTATAGCAGGATGCCGAGAGTGATGCTGCGCTACGCCATTGAACGGTTTGAGGAGGGGAAGCGGCAGCGCTGGCTCAAGGGGCTGGTGTAGCTCATTTAACCTGAAATTCCGGATGGCCGGTCTGCCAGAGGGCGAAACTGAGAACATCAGCCAGAGTTTCAAACTCCCGTGTTTTGGTGTTACCCATGCCGTGACCGGCTTTATCGTCGGCAAAAAAGAGTACCGGTTTGCCTGAACGTGTTGCCTTTTGCATTCGTGCGGCAAACTTTCCCGGCTGCCATGCCGCTACTCTCGGGTCGTTCAGTCCGGTGGTGACAAGCGCTGCAGGGTAGGCGACACGATTTTTGATGCTGAGATAGGGGTCCATCTCGATGAGAGCCATACACTCCTCCGGATTTTTGATGGTACCGAACTCCGGTACGTTGACCGGGCCGTTGGGAGTCTCCTCTCCCCTCAGCGGGTTCAATGCCCCGACCTGTGCAATCACGGCGGTAAAAAGATCAGGTCGTTCGGTCATGGCTTTTCCTACAAGAATTCCCCCTGCACTGGCTCCGTTGATGGCGATTTTTCCGGCGCCGGTATAGCCTTCGTCTTTAAGAAACTCTGCACAACTGATCAGGTCTTTCCATGAGTTGGGTTTGGTGGTTTTCATTCCGTCGGTGTGCCACTGGTTGCCAAGCTCTCCGCCTCCTCTGACATGGGCAAAGGCAAGTACCCCTCCCCGTGTGGTCCAGAGCAGCATATCGGGACTGAAAAAGGGGGTTATGGACCTGCCGTATGCACCGTATCCATAGATCAATGCAGGATTTTTTCCGTCTCGTGCCATCCCTTTGCGGTAGATCACGGAGAGCGGAACCCTGACACCGTCGTGTGAGGGAACCATCAGCTCTTCAACCACAAGATCACTGTACTCGGGGTACTCTGCAGGAGAGGAGAGTGTCTCTTTGCGGAACTCATGTTTTACACTGTCGAAGCGGTAGCGGCTGCTGTTGTGGCTCCATCCGGCAATGATCACCCAGAGATCGGGGAAGCGGAACCCTTTTGATGAGAGATGGATGGTACCCGTTTTGAAGGGGAGTTCCAGTTCCTCTGGTGCAGCACCCGGAGTAAACTCCTTGCGGAAAAGCCCGGCCTCGACACCGTTGCGTGAGTGTGTGAAGTAGATCGCATCACTGCTGAGGGCAAATGAGGTGAGCATAGCGGTGGAGTCTTCGGGCACAACCGTTTCAGCATGCTGAATGTCGGGATTGCTCAGCGAAGTTTTTAGCACGGTGAACCGGTGGGCTTTTTTTGGGGTGTAAAGGTAGAGGTCGTTTTTGGTGACGGCAAAATCATGAATTTCATCCGAAGGCTGAAAGAGACTCTTCCAGCTGATTTTCTTTTTTGCTAATTCGGAGACCGGGGCATAGTAGATGGTGAGCCGCCGTTCCACGCTTGAGACATTGGCAAAAAGGTAGCCGCTTTTGTCTTCATACTCAACAGCGGGGATCTCCTCGCTCCTGATTTGCAGTTCCGGATTGAGCGTGCGCGATAATATCTCCCGGTCGATGGCGGGGTTGCTCCCGATCCGGTGGAGCATGGTTTTGCTGTCGCTCTGGGGGTTCTGGCCGGATTGTGTAACCGTCCGCAGGCGATTATAAAGAAAGCTGCTGTTATCCGGCAGCCATGAGGGGGAGGCAAACCTGCAGCGATCGATTTTTTCGGGGTAGAGTTTTTTTGCACCAACATCCATGATGTGGAGGATGCTGTTCTCGGAGCCGTTGGCCGAGACGGCAATGGCCACCTTTGAGCCGTCATTGGAGGGGTAGAGTGCGCTGATTACATACTCTTTTCCGCTTTTTGCAAAGTATTTCCGGGCATCAAAGAGCAGGCGCTCCTTTCCCTCAAACCGGTCGCGACAGTAGAGTCTGCCGGTTTCATCCTCCGGCCTCTCCTTCAGATAGAAGTAGCGGTCGTTGTCGGTAATGGAGAGGTTGTAGACTTTTGATGAACGACGGCTGTCGAACTCATGCATTTTTTCAACGAGCGTGCTCCTGCCGGGGATGCTTTGCAGCGTTTTCCGGGAGGTTTCCGACTGTACTCTGAACCACTTCTGCACCAGCGGATCGCCGGTATTTTCAAAGGAGCGGAAGGGGTCGGCAACTTTTTTTCCGTAGTACTCCTCAACCAGATTCTGTTCGAGAGAGGAGAAAACATCCTCTTTCGGCGCTGCGGCTTCAAGAGAGGAGTGTGTCGCCGCGATGAGCAGCAGCAGGGTTGCGAGGCGGACGAGCGAGCAGCGTAGTGTCATTATTGTCGTACAGGTCTTAAAGTGGTTAAGCCGTCCGTTCATCGAGTGTTGCTGTTTTCACAGCTTCAGGGGCGTTCTGCTCAAAGAGCGCAGTGAGCGGCCGGGATTGATTACGCCCGCAAAAGAGCGGGGCGGCAGTAAGGAAAGAATAGCCTTATCGGCGAAAAAATACAAACGGCCTCAGCGGGAGTTTGCTTCCACAACCGCCCTGATTTTTTCAATTGCACTCTGCATGTCTTCGGGCAGCGGGGCGGTGAAGGAGAGCGGCTCACGGGTGGTCGGCTGGTGAAAGGAGAGTGTTGCCGCGTGCAGGGCCTGGCGGGGGAGGAGTTCGAGCAGGTTCCGGACGAACCCTTCACTCCGGCTGAACGGGAGGGTGCGGAGCGCTGCTCCGCCATAGGTTTCGTCACCGAGAATCTGGTGGCCGAGGTGCTGCATGTGAGCCCTGATCTGATGGGTTCTGCCGGTGTGGAGCGTCAGCGAGAGCAGGGAAAACCAGTGGAGGTTTTCCGTAACCGAATAGTCGGTGATTGCTGTTTTTCCATCTTTTCCTTCATAGGGAAAGTTTGCCATAACCTTCCGCTCCTTTTTCGAGCGTCCGATATTGGTTGTTATGGTGCCGGATTGCTCTGCAGGCACGCCCCAGACAATAGCCTTGTAGATTTTCACAACCTGCCGGTCGGCAAACTGGCGGGCAAGACGGTGAAGGGCAACGGGATTTTTTGCTACAATGATGAGCCCCGAGGTGTTCTTGTCGAGCCGGTGCACGATACCCGGGCGGAGCGATGATTTGTCAAGCTCTTCAGCCCCGATGCCGATGTGGTGGAGGATGGCGTTTGCCAGTGTGCCGGTCCAGTTGCCGAAGGCCGGATGGACCACCATCCCGGGCTTTTTGTTGATGACCATGAGATCCTCATCTTCATAGATAATATCGATCGGGATATCTTCGGGTGCCAGTTCAGGAGCAGGAGGGCGCAGAAAGGTGATCTGGATGGTGTCGCATGACTTGATACGGTAGTTCGATTTGACCCTCTTTTCATTGACCAGCACCCGTCCCTCTTCAATGGCCTCCTGTACCTTGTTGCGTGTCGCGTTTTCAACCTGCCGGGTCAGATACTGGTCGATGCGCATCGGCGTCTGGACACGGCTTACCTGCAGGGTAAGCTTTTTCGGTTCAAGCGGGAGTGGATCCGGCTCTGTGGATTCGTTTTTTATCGGCTGATTTTGCATTTTGTGAAACTTGAACGCGCCCTGCGGTAATGCCTGTTACAATAAACGGTGCTCCTGACTGCCGCGGAAATTGCCTGTAGATCCGGCGCGGCAGATTTACTGAAGTGTCCACAAGTATACTAAAACCATACCACATCTTCTATGCATTCAACGCAACAGTTGCCTGAAGCGGAGGTTCTGAGGGTAGACCTGGCTGTAATCGGTTCCGGTCCCGGCGGTTATGAAGCAGCTCTTCGCGGGGCAAAGGCCGGCATGAAGGTCTGCATCATTGAAAAAGCAGCTCTCGGCGGAGTCTGCATCAACTGGGGCTGCATTCCTACCAAAGCACTGCTGAAGAGCGCTGAACTGTTTGAGTCGCTTAAAAATCCCGGCACCTTTGGTCTTTCGGTGAAAGAGGCCTCGATTGATCTCGCCGAAGCGATAAAACGGAGCCGCAATGTAGCGCTGAAAATGTCGAAAGGAGTTGCTTACATGCTTCGCCGTAGTGAGGTTGAGGTGCTGCAGGGTGAAGCGCGCTTCAGCTCGCCGAACGATCTTGACGTTTATCGTGAGGGTACGCGAGTCCGCAGCGTTTCTGCCCGTCATATCATTATTGCATCCGGTTCACAGCCCCGCCTCTTTCCGGGTCTTGAGCCGGACGGCAACCGTATTATTACCAGCCGTGAGGCGCTTGCCATGAAATCGCTGCCCGGCTCCATGATTGTGGTCGGCGGCGGTGCTATCGGTGTTGAGCTGGCATGGTTCTATGCCATGGCCGGAACTGCGGTGACTCTTGTGGAGATGATGCCGCGACTCCTGCCGCTTGAAGATGAAGAGATCTCGGCAGTGCTTTTGCGTTCTTTTCAGAAAGCAGGGATCACGGTCGCTACCGGAGCGAAACTTGAGGGTGTCAAGGCAACCGGAGAGGGTGTTTCCGCTTTCCTTACGGTTGACGGCCAGGAGCCGCAACCGCTCAGTGCAGACTATCTTCTGGTTGCTATAGGGGTGACCGGTAATTGCGCCGATCTCGGCCTTGAGCATGCCGGAGTGGAGAGTGCACGGGGATTTGTGGTGACAGACTCGCTCTGCCGGACAGCCGCCGCTCATATTTTCGCTATCGGTGATGTCCGTGGCGGCATGCTGCTTGCGCACAAGGCTTCGGCTGAAGCGGCCATTGCCATTGAGGTCATGAAGGGAGGAGCGCCGGAGCCGCTTGAGGATTCGATGATCCCGCGCTGTGTCTACGCCGAGCCGTCGGTTGCCTCTATCGGTCTCGGTGAAAAGCAGGCTGAAGAGCGCGGTTACCGTGTCAAGGTTGGCCGTTCGATGTTTGCCGCATCCGGCAAGGCCAATGCTTATGGAAATCTTGAAGGGCTGGTGAAGCTGGTGTTCAATGCCGCCGATGATCGTCTGCTCGGTGCCCACCTGATCGGGCACGGAGCGGTTGAGCTGATCGGGGAGCTGACGCTTGCCCGCCGCCTGGAGGTTACGGCCGGGCTTCTCGCCGGAACGGTTCACGCGCATCCCACCCTGTCGGAGACAATCAGGGAGGCGGCGGAGAGTGTGCTGGAGGAGTGACCAATAAATAAATGGCACAAAAAAACGCGGAGTTGAGCTGCAGGATAAAAAACACTCTGTGCATCCGCTCCGTTTATGAAAACCATTTTCTATTGTCTTTCTAAAAGCATAAATTCAATGTTTATTATCAAAACTCATTAAAAAACAGTAAACCTTTTTCTGTGAATGACTTCTCGGTTCATGGAGCAAGGGTACCAACCAAACCTTCAATTATGACTCAGACTGACAAGGCTGGAACGAAAACTGCTGCTAAAAAAGCTCCTGCAAAGAAAGCTCCTGTGGCAAAAGCTAAGGCGGGTTCAACGGTAATTGCGGCTCCGGAACCGAAAAAAGCAGTGCCTTCTGCTGCAAAGAAGAAGTCCGGTCTTGCCTTTCCTTTTACTGCTATTGTCGGTCAGGAGGAGATGAAGCTCAGTCTGATCCTCAATATCATTGATCCGAGGATCGGCGGAGTACTGGTTATGGGTCACAGGGGTACCGGAAAAAGTACCACGGTGAGGGCTCTTGCTGAAGTGCTTCCTTTTATTGAAAGGGTCAAGGATGATACCTACAACCGTACGGTTGAACAGTATCTTGAGGGTGATGAGAACAAAAAAGGGAAGGCGGCCATAGATCCGGCATCCCTCCAGACAGAGAAAATTCCGGTTCCGGTCGTAGACCTTCCGCTTGGTGCCACCGAAGACCGTGTTTGCGGTACCATCGATATCGAACAGGCGCTTACCAGCGGTGTAAAGGCGTTTGAGCCGGGTCTTCTTGCCCAGGCAAATCGCGGGTTCCTCTACATTGACGAGGTCAACCTGCTTGATGACCATCTTGTTGACGTTCTGCTCGACGTTGCCGCCAGCGGCAAAAACGTGGTTGAGCGTGAAGGTATCAGTATCCGCCACCCTGCACGCTTTGTGCTTGTCGGCTCCGGTAACCCTGAAGAGGGCGAGCTCCGCCCGCAGCTTCTCGACCGTTTCGGTCTGCATGCCCGCATCATCACGATTCTTGATGTTGCCAAAAGGGTTGATATTGTCAAGCGCCGTCGTGAGTTCGATGATGATCCGGACGCTTTTATGAAAAAGTACAACCGCGAGCAGCAGAAGCTTCAGAAAAAGATCCAGCAGGCAAAAGAGCTGCTTCCTGAAGTTACCATGGATGACAGTGTACTGACCGATATTGCAAGGCTCTGTATGAACCTCGGCATTGACGGTCACCGCGGTGAGCTCACCATCACCCGTACCGCCCATGCCCACGCAGCTTTCCTCGGTCAGAAGGTAGTAACCATGAAGCATGTCAAGGAGATTGCCGGTCTCTGTCTGCGCCACCGTCTGCGCAAGGATCCGCTTGAAACCCTTGATGCCGGTGAAAAAATTGATCGCGAGATCGCTAAAGTCCTTGGAGAAGCGGAAGCAGTATAATGATAGCTTTTACCGATATTGTAGGAATGGATCTGGCCAAGAAGGCGCTTATGCTTCTGGCCGTTGATTCTTCTCTTGGCGGTGTAGTGATTCCCTCGGCTGTAGGGTCGGGAAAATCGACCATTGCCAGAGCCTTTGCCCATATTCTCCCCGAAGGAACCCCCTTTGTGGAGCTTCCCCTGAACGTCACCGAAGACCGCCTTATCGGTGGTGTTGACCTTGAGGCAACCCTTGCCACCGGCGTGCGCGTTGTGCAGCATGGTGTGCTTTCGAAGGCGAATGGAGGGGTGCTCTATGTTGACTCCATCAGTCTGCTTGACAGTTCGGCGGTGTCGCACATCATGGATGCCATCTCGCGCGGCGAGGTGCTTGTCGAGCGTGAGGGCCTCAGCGAGGTTCATCCGGCAAAGTTCATGCTGGTTGGTACCTACGACCCTTCAGACGGAGAGGTCCGCATGGGTCTTCTTGACCGGATAGGGATCATTGTCCCGTTCACTGCCCAGAACGACTACCGGGCGCGCAAGAAAATCGTCAATACAGTGCTCGGCAAGCGGGATGTGGAGGATACACAGGATGAGCTCAACATGCTTACCGGCTTTATCCAGGCCGCCAGGGAGCAGCTGCCGCATGTCTCCATTACCAAAGAGCAGGTGCAGGCACTGATTCAGACGGCAATCAGTCTTGGCGTTGAGGGTAACCGTGTCGACATCTTTACCGTTCGTGCCGCTCTGGCCAGCGCCGCCCTGGCACAGCGCAGCGACGTTGAGGATGAGGATATGAAACTGGCCATCAAGCTGGTACTTATTCCCCGTGCCACCCGGATGCCCGAGAGGGAAGCCGAGGCCGAAGAGATGCCACCCCAGGAGGAGCCGCCGCCGGAGGATCCGGAAGCCGAGGATGAGAACTCCCAGGCTGATACTCCGGATGCCGAAGCCGAGGAGGAGCAGAAGGATACTCCCGATATGATCGAGGAGTTGATGATGGATGCTGTCGAAATGGAACTTCCTGACAACATTCTCAATATTTCGCTTGCATCAAAAAAGAAGGCTACCACCGGCAGCCGCGGTGAAGCGCTGAACAACAAGCGTGGCCGTTTTGTAAGATCCCAGCCCGGTGAGATGCGCAGCGGAAAGGTTGCACTAATTCCGACCCTCATTTCAGCCGCCCCCTGGCAGGAGACCCGCCGTCGCGATAAAAAGATGGCAGGAAGGCCGAAAACAGCCCTTATCATCACCAAGGATGACGTGAAGATCAAGCGGTTCCGCGACAAGTCGGGCACGCTCTTTATCTTTATGGTTGATGCCTCAGGCTCCATGGCGCTGAACCGCATGCGTCAGGCCAAAGGTGCAGTGGCAAGTCTTCTGCAGAATGCCTACGTGCATCGTGATCAGGTTGCCCTGATCTCGTTTCGCGGCAAACAGGCCCAGGTACTGCTCCCTCCTTCGCAGAGCGTCGATCGTGCCAAGCGCGAGCTTGACGTGCTTCCGACAGGTGGCGGTACACCGCTTGCCTCGGCTCTCTATCTCGGATGGGAGACGGCAAAACAGGCCCGCACCAAAGGGGTCACCCAGGTGATGTTTGTGCTGATTACCGACGGACGCGGCAATATAGGGCTTCAGGCAGCCTTTGAACCGGACGCTGAAAAGGCATCCAAGGAGCTGCTTGAAAAAGAGATCGAATCCCTGTCGCTCTCCATTCAGGCCGATGGTGTTGCAGCTATTGTTATTGATACCCAGATGAACTACCTCTCAAGGGGTGAAGCACCCAAGCTTGCCCAGAAACTTGGCGGACGTTATTTCTACTTGCCGAATGCAAAAGCTGAACAGATCGTTGAGGCGGTTTCAAGCTTCTGATATCCGAAGACCTTTCCGGCTTATTCTGCCGGAAAGGTCCTATGCGGAACTATCCCCCTACTTTCATACATTTAAGGTAGCAGTATCATGCAGTTATTATTACCGCACCATGTGTATTTCACCTACCTCATCCAGCCATGTCAAATCGTCGTAAAATTGTCGCAGTTGTAGGCCTTGAGCAGTACAATGCCGGCCTATGGAGAAAGATCAAGGGACTACTTGACAGTGAAGCCGAGCTTACCCAGTTGAGTGATATTGATCTTGAAAAGCAGTACCCTGAAGCGGCAACAGCCATTCAGGAGGCAGACTGTGTTTTCATGAGCATGATCAATTTCAAGGAGCAGATTGACTGGTTTAAAAAACAGCTCGAACTTGCGACGAACGAGAAAACCATCTTTATTTTTGAGTCGATGCCCGAGGCCATGGCGCTTACCAAAGTCGGAAGCTATTCGGTTGGTGACGGGAAGGCAGGTATGCCGGATATGGTGAAAAAGGTGGCGAAAATGCTGGTCAAGGGTCGTGATGAAGATGCGCTTTACGGTTACATGAAGCTCATGAAGATCATGCGCACCATTCTGCCGCTTGTGCCCAACAAGGCCAAGGATTTCAAGAACTGGCTCATGGTCTACTCCTACTGGATGCAGCCGACTCCGGAGAATATTGCCAACATGTTCCGCCTGATTCTGCGTGAATATTTCAATGAGCCGGTAACCGTCGGTGCGATCGTTGATGTTCCGAATATGGGACTCTATCATCCTGATGCGCCTGACTATTTCAAGGATGTCAAGAGTTTCAAGAACTGGTCGAAAAAACGCGGCATAAACTTCGACAAGGGGCAGAAAATCAGCATTCTCTTTTTCCGGAAGCACCTTATCCAGGAAAAGACCTATATCGATAATACCATACGGGTGCTTGAAAAACAGGGAATTCATGTGTTTCCCGCATTTGTCATGGGTGTAGAGGGTCATGTGCTTGTACGTGACTGGCTGATCAAGGAGAAAATCGACCTTCTGATCAACATGATGGGGTTCGGGCTTGTCGGAGGGCCGGCGGGTTCCACCAAGCCGGGAACTGCCGCAGAGGCGCGTCAGGAGATCATGGAAAGGCTTGATACGCCATATATTGTTGCCCAGCCGCTCCTGACCCAGGAGTTTGAGTCCTGGAAGGAGCTCGGTGTCTCTCCCATGCAGATGACCTTTACCTACGCCATTCCGGAGATGGATGGAGCAATCTGTCCGGTTATTCTCGGTGCGTTGCAGGATGGCAAGATCGAGACCGTTCATGAGCGTCTTGAGCGCCTTGCCCTGCTTTCCAAGCAGTGGCTCCGTCTGAGGGCAGCGGAAAACCGCGATAAAAAGCTTGCATTTGTTGTCTATGACTATCCTCCGGGTCTTGGCAAAAAGGGAACGGCAGCGTTGCTTGACGTTCCAAGATCACTCTTTTCTATTCTCCAGAGTCTCAAGAAGGCAGGATACAATGTCGGACAGCTTCCGGAGAGTCCCGAAGCACTCTTTGAGGCGATTGACCGGTCAACCGATTACCAGATTCAGCAGAACAGGCCTGATGCACTGAAGGTCAATTCGGAAAAATTCAGGGAGCTCACCTCCTCACGGGAGCGTGAGCGCATTGAGGCGCGCTGGAATGGTTTCCCGGGTGATATTGTCCCCATGGGAACGGATGATGTGTTTATCGGGGGCCTGCGGTTCGGCAATATTTTCATCGGTGTACAGCCCCGCATGGCGGTTCAGGGTGATCCGATGAGGCTGCTCTTTGACAAGGAGAACACACCGCACCATCAGTATATCGCCTTCTACCGCTGGATCAGCCGTGAGTTTGGAGCTCATGCCCTTGTTCATGTCGGTATGCACGGCTCCGTTGAATGGATGCCGGGTCTTCAGACCGGTCTTACCGGTGACTGCTGGCCTGACGCTCTTTTGGGTGAGGTGCCGCATTTCTACATCTATCCGGTTAACAACCCCAGTGAGTCAACCATTGCAAAACGGCGCGGTCTTGCCACCATGGTCTCCCATGTGGTGCCGCCACTGGCCCGTGCAGGCCTCTACAAGGAGCTTCCGGCACTCAAAGAGCTGCTTGCCGATTATCGCGAGCGCTTTCTGGGTACAGTCCATGAGGGGAGTATGGATGGTTCAGGTGTTGAAGAGGCTATCATGCAGAAAGCCGAGCTGCTCAACCTGACCGATGACTGCCCGAGAAGGGAACAGGAGGGGTTCGGGGATTTTGTCAGCCGGCTCTACAGCTATGTGGCCGAGCTTGAAAATCGGCTTATTTCCAACTCGCTGCATGTTTTCGGTGAAGCAAGCCCGCTTGAGTCGCAGATTATCACGATTACTGAAACCCTCAAGAATCGTGGTGAAGATGGCAGGACCCTGCCCACTATTCTCATGAAATCATCCGGCAAAAACGGCCATTACGGCAGTTATGAGGAGGTCAGCCTCCGCTCA
Organism: Chlorobium sp. KB01; assembly: GCF_001975465.1. Lineage (NCBI taxonomy): Bacteria > Pseudomonadati > Chlorobiota > Chlorobiia > Chlorobiales > Chlorobiaceae > Chlorobium > Chlorobium sp. KB01. The sequence goes on along the minus strand of NZ_MPJE01000015.1, from coordinate 3,413 downwards.
AGGCAGGGAGATGAAGAGGCGATCATTATGCGCGAGTGGATTGAACAGGCGTGCCGCGATTTTGTACAGCAGGTATTCTTTGACCGCAAAAATGCAGCGGGCGCTTTTGCCTCTATTACCGGCGGCACCCAGCTTCCGGCTGAATACGCACCCTTCATTGATCAGCTTACCATGGATGGCGGCAAGCTGCTCTACGCGCTGCGCGATAATACCGGCGAGATGAGCGCGCTGTTGCGGGTTCTTGACGGTCGCTACATCGCTTCAGGTCCCGGCGGCGACCTGGTGCGTGACGGTGTAAGCGTGCTCCCTTCGGGGCGCAATATTCACTCCATTGATCCGTGGAGAATTCCCTCTGAACTTGCATTCAAACGCGGGACGCTCATTGCCGACAGCATCGTCAAAAAGCATCTTGAGGAAAACGATGGCGTCTATCCGGAGACTATAGCCCAGGTTCTCTGGGGGCTTGACACCATTAAAACAAAAGGTGAGGCAGTTGCCGTGGTTATCAGGCTGCTTGGCGCAGAGCCGGCCTATGACGCGTTCGGCAAAATCAGTCACTACAGTCTGGTGCCGCTTGAAAAGCTCGGTCGTCCGAGAATCGATGTGCTTATGCAGCTCAGCCCGATTTTCCGTGATGCGTTCGGCCTTCTTATGGACCAGCTTGACCGCCTTGTCAAGGAGGCAGCCAAAGCCGATGAGCCGCATGAGATGAACTATATCAAAAAACATGTTGATGAAGCGCTTGCTGCCGGTGTGGAGTTTGACAGTGCAACCGCCCGTCAGTTTACCCAGTCTCCCGGCGCTTACGGTACCTACGTTGATGATATGGTTGAAGATTCAGCATGGGAGACCGAAAACGATCTGGATGATCTCTTTATCCGTCGCAACAGCAGTGCCTACGGCGGTGGAAGAAAAGGGGAGAAGGAGACCGAGATCCTTCAGAAACTTCTCGGTTCGGTTGACCGGGTTGTCCACCAGGTTGATTCGACCGAGTTCGGTATCTCCGATATCGATCACTACTTCTCATCATCCGGATCCCTGCAGCTTGCAGCACGGCGACGCAATACAAAGGGTGGAGACATAAAGCTCAACTATGTGGAGTCATTCACCTCCGATATCAAGGTTGATGATGCCGAGAAATCGCTGCGTATCGAGTACCGTTCAAAACTGCTCAATCCGAAATGGTTTGAAGGGATGCTCAAGCATGGCCACAGCGGTGCAGGCGAAATCAGCAACAGGGTGACCTATATGCTTGGCTGGGATGCGGTAACCAAAAGCGTTGATGACTGGGTCTACAAAAAAACCGCAGAGACCTACGCGCTTGATCCCGAAATGAGGGAGCGCCTTGCAACCCTGAATCCGCAGGCGATCAAAAATATTGTCGGCCGCATGCTTGAAGCCCACGGCAGGGGAATGTGGAAAGCCGATCAGGATATGATCAGTGAACTGCAGGAGATCTATGCCGATCTTGAAGACCGGCTGGAAGGAATGAGCGACGATAAATAATAGTTTTTGAAAAGAATTTTATAGTACCTATATGACTCATATGACATATAGGTACTATAAAAAATGGAAGCGTTACATCGAGGTTGAGTAGTTGGGGGCCTCTTTGGTGATTTTGACATCGTGCGGGTGGCTCTCCCTGAGGCCGGCAGAGGTAATACGCACAAACTTTGTGGTTGTTTTCAGCTCTTCAATACTCCTGACTCCGCAGTATCCCATTGCCGATTTAAGCCCGCCGATTAACTGGTATACCACTTCGTCAAGCTGCCCTTTGGATGGAATCCGGCCTTCAATACCTTCCGGTACATACTTTTTCGACTCCTTTGATGCATCCTGAAAGTAGCGGTCACTGCTGCCTTCCGGTTCGCTCATGGCCCCCAGAGAGCCCATTCCGCGATAGGTCTTGAATTTCCGTCCTTCATAGAGAATAGTCTCCCCCGGACTCTCATCGGTTCCGGCGAAAATACTTCCGATCATAACGGAATCTGCTCCGGCAGCAAGGGCTTTGGCTATATCACCGCTGTATTTGACACCGCCATCGGCAATGATGGGTGTATTGGTTTTGGCGGCCTCTTCCGCACAGTTTATGATTGCCGTCAACTGAGGCATGCCGACACCGGCAACAATGCGGGTGGTACAGATGCTACCCGGTCCTATTCCTACTTTAACACAGTCGGCACCGGCTTCGATCAGGTCTCTTACCGCTTCAGGTGTGGCGACATTACCGGCGATAACCTGAAGATCGGCGTAGGCATTTTTGATCAAGCGTACGGTGTCAAGCACCGCCTTGCTGTGCCCGTGTGCGGTATCTACGGCAACAACATCAACACCGGCATTAACCAGCGCCTTGACCCGATCAAGGGTGTTCTCGCGGATACCTACGGCAGCTCCGACCCGGAGGTGACCCTGACTGTCCTTGCAGGCATTGGGGAACTGTTTGCGTTTCTGCACATCCTTGAAAGTGATCAACCCTTTCAGGTTGCCCTCGGTGTCGGTAATGAGCAGTTTTTCGATTTTGTTGAAAAGCAGGATCTCTTCGGCCTTTTCAAGATCAACATCCTCTCTGGCGGTAATGAGGTTTTTGCTGGTCATGATGCTCGCGATCTTTGCATCCAGTTCCGGTTTGATGCGAAGATCCCGGTTTGTGACTATCCCTTTAAGTTTTTGTGAAGTGTCGCCTTCGAATTTCGGGCGGGCAATCACCGGTATTCCGGAAATGGAGTGACGAAGCATGAGGTCAAGAGCATCCTGCATGGTTGCATCTTCATAGAGGGTGAAGGGGTTGCGGATAATGCCGCTTTCAAACCGCTTGACCCTGGCCACTTCGCGAGCCTGCTCCTCTATTGAGAGATTTTTATGGATAATACCGATACCGCCTGAACGGGCAAGTGCTATGGCAAGATCTGACTCTGTCACCGTATCCATTGCTGCGCTAACCAGAGGAATTTTAAGCGTAATGGTTTTGGTGAGCCGGCTTGAAACAACCGTTTCCTTGGGAAGAACACTTGAATATGCAGGGATAAGAAGAACATCGTCAAAGGTCAATGCTTCATAGAGAATCTTCGTCATTGGCAGCACGGTTAATGGATTGCGGCAAAATCAATTTTGCCAATTTACAAAAAGTGAGCGTAGAATGACAATCTTAATCACGCTAAAGCGCAACCGGAAAATAGAGGATTTGACAGAGAAGCCCTGAAAAACCGCTTGAGGAAAGATATATCAGTAACAGAATGCTTTTGAAAATCTAAAATAGAGTGTAAATTGCAGGCCTTTTAATACGGAGAGGTCGCATAGTTGGTCTAGTGCGCTCGCCTGGAAAGCGGGTAGGGTGTCAAAGCCCTCGAGGGTTCGAATCCCTCCCTCTCCGCCAGCAAGAAAATCCGCCGAAGCAAAGATTCGTGTGGTCATGT
>NZ_MPJE01000014.1:0-7954 GCF_001975465.1 Chlorobium sp. KB01 | reverse complement strand
CCGTTTTTGTACTCTAACTCAAACGTTTGAATTCTCCAATTCACGCTGAACCAAAACACTTCCGGCATCGGGAATGGGATTGGCAAAAAGAGGAGCTGAAGATACGAGCAACGATATTGAACCTATGGCAATGGCCGTTGTAAAACGCATAACGTACTTATCGTAATGAAGATTATATCGTTCCGATAATTTCATCACAAAAGATCCTCCGGTTTTTGTTCAAACAGAACAGGTTAATAACGTCAGATTGTCAGGATGATGTCAAGAAAAACCGCCACCGGAACCACACCATTTATCAGCGAATCACCATCACTTTTAACTTCTGAATTTATGTGCAAATAGCGGGCCACTCCAATTACCGGAGAGAGACCATCGCCGGAAAGCCCGAAATTCGCGGTCTGTGGCCGTTCCATAACTATTTCTGCACTTCTCCATCCCCCGGAAGTGTCTCGACAGCCATAACTGTCCCAATATGAGGCACATTATTGATTTATGAGCATATTGCGAGACAATTCAAGACGCTCACAGGCATCAGTCCAAGAGATCAAAAAAAAAGATATTCTCCCTGTTTTTCCCTGCAGGCCAACGAATCAACAACAACAAAAGTCCACCAGCATAAACCATATCTTATCTTTCTATAGCTATTTGGAAACATTCCAAACAGGGATTTCCCCGTTTCACAGAAAACACCATATACGCTTCAACAGCGCAGATAACTCGGGAAAATAAGCGTATTTGTCTCATGCCTGTCTCATATTCATCTCATGTATTCCGGATAAGAAGAGGGTTCCCTTGCCTTACAATCGGGCATGAACGGTGTCGTGATCGTGAAGAGGATGGCAAAATAAAACAGGTAAAACACAGAAAAGCGGAACCAGGGTTGATTCCGCTTTTCTGCGTTTTCAGAAGGAATCCTTCACTTTCAGAATTGAACATCTCAACTCCTGACAGTGAAGTGGCTTACTTTTTTTCCGGCACAACGCGCTCGTCTTTCACTGCGTAGTTAATCAGGTAATCGTAAAGTCTGATAAGACGTGAATTCTGATTATTCTGATCAATCCAGTGCCCGATCATGCCTATGGTGCGGGCAAGAACAAAGAAGCCGTTGAGTGAGTACTCCGGAAAATCAAGGTCAACAAGAATACAGCCGATGGTACCATCAACGTTGAGGATAAGATTATCCTTTTTGGCTGTCGTAACCTTTTCAACTTCCAGCGCATAATCAAGACACGGCGTGTGGAGCGTCGTCTGGTTTTTCACATAGTCAACCAGATACTTCACCCTTTTGTCAGGATTTTTAAGGCTCTTCACCCTGTGTCCGATACCGGGAACCGGACCGACATTCTGCTTCATCCAGGAGAGGAAGCCGGAAATGTCATTCGGATACTCCTTGACGCCATACTTGAAATATTTGCCTGCGTTGGTAACGGCTCCGCCGAATCTCGGTCCAATCATGGTCATACCGGCCGACACCGCCTGCGGAAGATCAATTCCAGCACATGCGGCAATAATGGAGCCGAATGCTCCGGAGACTGCCGGGCCGTGATCAGCAGAGATCATGATGATGCGCTTGATGATCTCCGACTCCTCTCTGGAGGGAAGTTTCTTGTTCCAGAGAAGACCGATAACATCCTCGATACCATACCCTTTCTCACAGAGTTCGGAAGCAGCGTAACCGACATAACGGGGCTCTTCTCCACGATCATCGGAGATGGTGGTACGAATCAGCGGCTCAACGATAACCTCGCCCTGCTTCATGACCTCCTGAACACTTGGAGGAAGTGCCGGGAGAAGCTTTTCATCAAGTTCCCGTTCCGGCTTGATCGCTCCGCTTGCAAGCAACTCCTGATAGACCTGCTTGATGGCTTTGCTGAGTCCGCCGAAGGTGTCAGGCACAACAGCGCCGGCATCACGAAGCGCGTTCATTTTGGAGCGTGCAGAGCCAAGACCCTTCTTGCCCTCCTTGGCTCCGGCATGACCGAATTTCATACCCTGCGGAAGCACCTCCTGACAGGTTCCGCCGATGGCGGCAATAACCTTGATGCGGCGAACTTCCGCTCCAAGCCAGTCAGCAGCCTCCTCTTCAAGCGTACCGCCGACTTCACCGACAATAACCACCGCCTTGGTCTCGGGATCGTTTTCAAACATCTGCAGGTAGGTGACAAAGTCCGTTCCCGGATAGGAGTCACCGCCGATTGCAACGGCTGTCGTAATACCGTTACCGTTCTGGGCGCAGAGCCACATCGCCTCGTTGGAGAGTCCGCCCGACTTTGTAATAACACCAAATGAGCCGGAGCGATAGAGGTTACAAAGTTTCAGGTTTTTGTACTCGCCACCGATAACTCCGAGACGGCACTCGCCGGCAGAAAGGATGCCGATAGAGGAAGGGCCGTTGAAAATCTTGCCCGTCTCAAGCGCATATTTGCGCAGCCGTTTGGCATCTTTTTCCGGCACACCTTCCGTAATCATGGAGACAAGCTTGATCCCTTTGGCATCAAGAGCCTCCCTGGCTGACTGATAGGCTCTCGATGAGCCGATATAGATCAGTGCGGTATTGATCTGAGGATTCTCCTCAAGTGCCTGCTCAAGCGATGAGTAGACGGTAACATTATTGAGCTCACCACCTCGATAGATCTCTTTCTGCTGGCCCTCTTCAGGCGGGTAGACAAAAGCCTGGACTGTCAAAGGCCGGTTGATCAGAAAGTCGAACTGGGCCATACGCCTGGCGGCATTCAATCCGGCAACACCGCCTATGATGACCGCTCGTGTTTCCTTATTTGCTAAAATGCTCACGATTCTTTCCGGTTAATAATTAGAAGTTTCTCTTTAGGCTTTCCCGAGGAAAGCACTCCTTATGAATTCAGGGCAAGATCGACGATATCGGTCATCGGCATGCTGCGGTCGTAGACGTGGATATCAAATCCCTCTTCCTGCAGCTTTTTGATGGCGGCAAGTCCCTGATTTTCATTCGGTCCGCCACGACGCACCCAGATTTTCACATTCTCAAGGTATCCTTTCGATTTGCTCTCACGGAACCCGTTGATGATACCGCTGAAGGTCGCCTTGACATCAGTAAAATTGGCAATTGCGCCGCCGACAATAATATGCTTGATATTCGGAAGCCTGCAGATAGTTTCAGTCAGAGCCTCTACTGCCCAGTCCGGCGGATCACCGGAGTATTCGGCATAATTGGCGATTGTGCCTCCTCTTGCCACAACAGCGTCGGAATAGAAAACCGAAGCGCCGCCACCGGCTGTCAGAAGGGCAACATCACCACCGGGAACCTCGACCAGCTTTACCGAGCCCTTGATACGGGCATCGATATCCATGATCTGCTGCTCGGCTTCAGTAAAGGGCCTGCCGATTTCGGAAACCGGCTTGAAATCCCAGTCGGCATGACGGAAGCGGGCATCCCAGTCAACGTTCATGACCGCATCAAGAGCAGCAAAGCGCATATCACTTTTGCGAATAACCAGCGGATTGATCTCGATTGACTGCGAATCTTCATTATCAAAACAGAGAATAAGACGTGAAGCGATTTTGGCAACACGCTCGGCAACTTCTCCGGTAAAACCGGCCTGATGGGCAACGTCAGTAATCTCTTCGATAGTCGGGTTCTCATCAAGGGGAATGAAGAGCCGCTTGACCGTATCCCAGTTATCTTCGATATCCACACCGCCCTTGTTGGAAAGGAGCAGCTCTGCTCCATCACGGTTACCTGCAATTGAGAGATAGTACTCTTCATCATGATCAAGCATTTCAGCAACAATGACCTGACGGATAACCGAAGTACCGATTTCACGGCCAATCATCTCAGTGGCAGCTTCAAGAGCCTGCTCAAGATCAAGGCCAAGTTTCACGAGGCCAAGCTTGAACCTCCCGCCGATTGCTTCATGAGCTTTAACAACGAGTTTTGATTCTCTCAGCCATTTATTAGCTTCCCCAAGTTGGGCAAGGCGGTTGGGGTCCATGATTACAACATAATTTGGCACAGGAATGCCCCATTTGTTGAATAGCTTCATGGCTGGCCCTTCAAGTATCTTAGCCATACTTATCGGTATTTGTATGTTAATGGGTAGAAATACAGAAAATGCGCAAGATTAAAAGTTAACTATATTTTTTTTTCGATACAATAGACCCGTGACTTTTTTTCCTGAAATTCATTGAAACATTCAGCTTTATGAACAGTTTTTCACTCTGGTGGCAGAATCTTCCGGCACAGATGAACCCCGTACTCTTCTCTTCGGGAAGTTTTGCCGTCCGCTGGTATGGCATGATGTATATCATCGCCTTCGCTATCGTCTATCTGCTGACCCGCTATCGACTTGAAAGTGAAAAGCTTCCTTACGACCGCTCCTTTGTCGGCGATGCCCTCACCTGGGCTATGGGAGGCGTTGTTTTAGGCGGACGTCTGGGTTATATCCTGTTCTACGGAATGGACTCCTTTCTCTCTGATCCGCTCGGCACCGTAATCCCCTGGATCCCTGCATCCGGCGGATGCCGATTCACGGGTGTCACCGGGATGTCCTACCATGGAGGTGTGATCGGGGTTGTTCTTGCTCTCCTTCTTTTCAGCCGTTCACAGAAAACCGGTTTTTTCAAAACCTTTGATCTGCTCATTCCCGCTGTTCCTCTCGGCTACACCTTCGGTCGTATCGGGAACTTCATCAACGGTGAACTCTACGGACGGGTGACTGATGCCGCAGTGGGGATGTATTTCCCGCTTGCACCAACCTATGAACTGCGCCATCCATCCCAGCTTTATGAAGCATTTTTTGAAGGCATCGTCCTGTTTATCATACTCTGGCTGCTTCGAAAAAAATCTCCGTTCCCTGGGTTTCTCTCGGCCATCTATCTGTTCGGATATGGATGTTTCCGGTTTTTTATCGAATACTTCCGGGAGCCGGATGCACAGCTCGGCTTTGTACTCTTTAACTTTTCCATGGGACAGGTACTCTGCTTTATCATGATGCTTGCCGGCATTGCCCTGTTTTTTATCAGGAGCAAAGCATCCCGCAGGTCATCGGGGTGAGCATAGCGCCTCATCTCCGCTCCCGACAGAGCAGCAGCGGACAATGAGCAAAAAAAGTGGTCAGGAAAAGGAAGTCTGTTTGCGCAGAAAAATATATCCTGTCAGTGCAATAAGCAAAGCGGCAACCGCCCAGATGATGAGACCGAATCGTAAGCCGCCATCAAACATGCTGATAATACCGAAGAGGAAAAAGATGACCGCTGCACCGATTTTGATGGTCTGTTCCGGAAGCTGTGTACCGAGCATTTTTCCGATTACAATGGCAAGTCCATCGGAAATAACCATCCCGATCGTGGATCCGAGCCAGACCGGCAGAAAGGGGTTTGTTGAGGCAAGCGTAATGGTGGAGAGCATGGTTTTGTCGCCGAGCTCCGCCATGAAAAATGTAGAGAACACCAGCCAGAAGGGGTTAATACCCGTTTTGCAGCTCTTCTCATCATCATCAAGTGTGTCGCCTTTGAGGGTCCAGAAGCCGAATACGATAAAAGCAATACCGGCAACAAATTTAATCCAGTCAACCGGCAGACTCCCGCCAATAAACCAGCCGATTCCAGCGGAAAAAACATGAACGGCAAGAGTCGCCCAGAAAATACCCCAGAGCACCACACCGGTCTTATAACAGGTTGCAAGGGTGAGGGCCACAAGCTGGGTTTTATCGCCCAGTTCGGCCAGAAAAATCATAACAAGCGAAAGCCAGAAAGCATCCATTAATCGTAATTCTTTATATGTTTAATCGGTGAAATTCATTCTTGAAGCGTTCCTCATCAGGAAGAAGCTCCAATGCATGAGCATAAGCTGCTTTAATTTCCTGGTCAGGGAACTCAAGCCACATTTTCACTCTGGCTAAATCTCTCCAGGCCCAGGCATGCCTGGCTTTATCTGCATCCATTTGTACTACACGCTCAAGAAGTTCTTTTGCTTCCCGCAAAAGCCGTTGATTTGTCTCGCGATTTATCCGGCGTCCTTGTTTTGGCCAAATAAGATTTTGCGCCAGCTTTATTTTCGTCTGCGCAAACTCGTGTAATGCTCTTGAATCGTGCAACAGAGCATCTCCGGCACGATCAAAATAACGATGAGCCACTTCCTGACGTCCCAAACGACGAGCAAGAATAGCTGCCTCAAGGGCATCTGTATTTGCCAAATATTGAGGAAGCTGATCCAGCAGGGTTCGAGCTGCATCAGTTCTCCCGGAATCGAGTAAAACATCAATCAAAACATTCGTTACCGGAGGAATGAATGCATCAACAGTGGACGTTTTAAATTTCTCAAAGATCTCTTCAGCATGACCAGTCTCTCCTTTTGATCCGGACAGGCGAATTAATTCGGCAGCAAGTGACGGAGAGCCGGGTAATCTTTGGCACGTATCCTCAATTCTTCGAAATGCATCGACTTCATTTCCTATGGCACGGAGATGAGCGGCATCCCGCAATGCTGAAATGGCAACATATTCAGGATGAGCAGGAAGAGTAACCCGGAAGTAAGTACGCTCATTATCGAAATCAAATTCCGGATCCGGCGATCCATTATCACGCATGGCTTTGAACAACTTGGGAAGACCAGTCCCACGCCCTTCAGCCATCCGGAGCTCTTTAAGAAACTCACCAACCCTTCTGTTTCGGGCAGGAACGGGAGGCATTTGTGCCTTTTGGCATAAATGTTCCAGCCGTATACCTTGTACTGGCCCAGGATAACTGATAACCTCAATCCTGTCAGGGTAAAGATAGACTTTTACTGGCTCCGGAGTTGATTCATAACTTCTATGATAAACAGCATTAACCAGTGCTTCCCGAAGCGCTTGTATCGGATAGCTTATCCATCCTTTTACACGAAAAGAGGCCGACTGTTTTTCAAGATGAGCAGTAGAAATATTTTCAAGAAAGTTAAGTGCGCTTTTTAACTGTTCATGTATTCCACCTCTGAAAATTTTTTCCTCAATAACATTACCGGATACATCTGCTGCATACTGAACAACTTCAATTCTTACTCCCGAAAACCATAGTTCCGGATTTTCGCAAAAAAGCAACAGTCCTATATTTTTCGGGACATCATGACCATTCACAGGAACAGCAATCCGCAGCTTTCTGTATAACTCTTTCGTATTCATTTCATCCAAAAGTCCGCTATGAATATCACGCAAAAACTCCCGAACCTTGCTTTCACGCAAATCCTCGATTTGCGCCTGATTTGCTCGACGATCATCAAATGGTACACGAGCCGTTAATTGAAGCAGCTCCTGAAGTACGCCATTTTTCGCAGCATCCACCGTTTCGGAACCTATACGAACAAAGTACTTTTTACTACCCTTTTCATCAGGAGCACTGTGAGGCCTGACATCACTTCCTGGTACCCAAAGAACAAGAATAAGATTCTCATCGACAATTTCCGGTGAGAAAACCGGTTGATATTCGGGATCGATACGATTACAGTTTCCTCTTACCCACTTTTGAATTGAATCACTTTCTTCCGGGGTAACCCCTTTGGGTGGCATTACTGCACAGGCATTTTCTTCAGCAACACCAATAATGATGTAACCGCCATTGAGGTTTTGCAAATCATTTGCAAAAGCACAGACAGTTTTTAAAATCTGGCTGCCTGTAGTCCTGTTATCCCAACTCGCCTTGAATTCAATACGAGCAGATTCAACCCCTCGGCAATGGAGAAGATCATCAATATTAATGGGAAGTATCAGACTCATAGGTTATAGCGTACTATGGATTCATGGTAGTTATCGGCAAATACCGGTACGATGAAATTATTTATGGGTGATTATAGTAAATTGAGGCTAATATTGCCAGCAGACATATCGTTTGCTAAAAAACAGGTCAATTAATATAGCTCCTTTTACTCGATCTCTCTCTTTACACCTAAACTGAGCGATTTGTATCCGTAGACCTCTGTCTTAGGTACCCGATTGGGAAATAA
>NZ_MPJE01000013.1:0-16584 GCF_001975465.1 Chlorobium sp. KB01 | reverse complement strand
GTTTCTGCGCTCCGTCCGCCTCGCACTCAAACCGCTCACGACAATTAATAGAGGTGCCCCGGAGATAACCCGGTTTTTCGTAATTCCGTCCTTTGTTTTTCAAAAAGCGGTTTCCGCCTCAGGCCTGAATGATCAGAGCCGGAGGGGCGGTCTGTTGCTCACAGAAAAAACCTGTTTTTTTTTGTGGAGTACGGATATATTCCCGCGAAATTCTTAGATTAAATGTATTTCTCCGGAAAGGAGAGAGAGTGAACTTGTGTTCTTTTCATGCATTAACCTTAAAAATAAAATAAAAATGAAAACAGTCAGCCCTTTATTCAAAACCCTGATTATTCCGGCAATGCTTTTGCTTGGAGCCTGCGGCAGTGAAAAGGAAGTTGTGGTTGCACCTCCTCCTCCCCCTCCCCCGGCAGTTGTTCCTGTTCTCGGTGATGTATTTTTTGATTTTGATAAATCAGATATTCGCACCGATGCAGTTGATCAGCTCAAGACCAATGCTCAGTGGTTACAGGCAAATCCCTCACAAAAAGTGGTTGTTGAAGGCCATTGCGACAACAGGGGTACTGCCGAGTATAACCTTGCGCTTGGCGAACGCCGTGCAGCTGCAGCCAGAGATTTCGTTGTTAATCTTGGCACCGATGCCGCCCGTGTGAAGACGGTCAGCTATGGCGAGGAGAGACCATTTGCACAGGGAAACACCGAAGAGGCCTGGGCTCAGAACAGACGCGCTCACTTCGTTGGTGAATAAGAAGATCCGGTGTAAACACACACTTTGGGGCAGGCCGTAAAATGCCTGCCCTTTTTTTTATCCCTCAAACACCCTTTTCGTTGTGTGTTCGATGGTTTGCTCCCTCTTCATGCGTATTTTCCATCCCCCAACCGCATGCTTTCTCTTTTGATTTTGTAAGTTCTTCTGATTGTGACTTACGAATTAACATTCAAGGAGAGGGTACGATGAACGACGTGAAAAATCAGGATACAGAGCGAGTTGTGGTGACGGATATCCGGATACCTTTCTGGTCCATGGTACTGTTAATGGTGAAGATGGTATTTGCAAGCATTCCCGCGCTTATTATTTTTTCAGCAGTGATCTCGTTGATCATGACACTCCTGATGACACTATTCGGTACCATGTGGGGATTTCACAGCGTGTTTCAGGAGGGGCCTTCATTTTAGGTTTCAGCACAGGAGTTTCTTCAAGCATAAAAAACGTTATGGCTCTTACCCTAAGCGAGCGTCACGGATGCGTGATGCAATCGGAAATCCGCAATATGTCGAATGAGTGCCGTCGTGTTGGCGGCATCAATCTTTCGCAGGGAGTCTGTGATACCCCAGTTCCCGATCCGGTTCAGGAGGGTGCACGGGATGCGATCAGGGAGGGGGTGAATACCTATACACACTATGCCGGTCTGTTGACCCTGCGGGAGGCAATTGCTCACAAGCAGAAGCGATTTACAGGCATAGAGCGTAACCCTGAATCTGAAATTATTGTCAGTGCCGGTGCAACAGGTGCGCTCTATTGTGCGTTTCAGGCCCTGCTTGACCCGGGAGATGAGGTGATTCTGTTTGAACCCTTTTACGGTTATCATGTCAGCACCCTGCAGGCTTCAGAAGCGGTACCGGTCTATCTTCCACTTCGTTTTCCTGACTGGTCGTTCAGCACTCATGACCTGGAGCATCTGGTGACGCCGCGAACGAAAGGGATCATTGTCAATACGCCGGCCAACCCCTCCGGCAAGGTCTTTACCCCAGAGGAGCTTGAGCTGATCGCTCTCTTTGCGGAGCGCTATGATCTGTTTGTCTTTACTGATGAGATCTACGAGCATTTTCTCTATGGCGGCCGTACTCACCACTCTTTTGCCGCCCTGCCGGGCATGAAGGAGAGGACCATTACGGTATCGGGTGCATCAAAAACCTTCAGCGTTACCGGCTGGAGGATCGGCTATGCTCTCTGTGACGCCCGCTGGGCACAGGCTATCGGCTACTTCAATGATCTTGTCTACGTCTGTGCACCTGCTCCTCTCCAGATCGGCGTTGCCAAAGGATTGCTTGAGCTTGGTGACGACTATTACAGGGCCCTTTCCGTTGCATATGAAGCGAAGCGCGATCTCTTCTGCCGTGCCCTTACCAGTGCAGGGCTTGCGCCCTCCATTCCCGATGGCGCATATTATGTGCTTGCCGATGTATCCCGTATACCCGGAAAGAGTGCCAAGGAGCGGGCCATGCACATCCTCCGGAAGAGCGGGGTCGCCAGTGTGCCTGCCAGTGCATTTTATCATGATGGCCTTGGCGAGTCGATGGTTCGCTTCTGTTTTGCCAAAGAGGATGCTGTGCTGGAGGAGGCAGGCCATCGCCTTCAGATCCTGGCCTGAAGGGTAACTTTTTTCAGAGCGACGCCGTCAACCATAAGAAGCGCAGCAGCAGGCACTCTTTTTCCGGCAGATGAAACCCCTCACCGCTCATTGTTGTTACCATTAACAGGCTCTCGGGAGTAGTTAACCAAACAGAAGAGGGAGTAGTGATGAAAATTGTTGAAAGGGTATCCGTAGCATGTCCTTACTGCGGGGAGCTTATGGAGCTTCAGGTTGATTGCCCGGAAGGGGATCAGGAGTTTCAGGAGGATTGTCCGGTTTGCTGCAAACCGGTCACCGTTTCGGTGGCATTTTCAGACAAAGGAATTTCATCGGTGGAAGCCAGACCGGAAGAGTAGGCCGCTGAAAGCAACTCCGGCGGATTCCGGATCGGATGATGGCGGGGGATCGTTCCTAAAAAAAAGCTGAAACCGAAGCTGTAAGCCGAATTCTGTGGATTATCCGGAGTCCGGATAAAACTGCAGCCATTTATCTGATGCGGCTTACCCGAAAACTCTCCTTTCGGAATTGAACGGGCCGCTCTCTTTCCCGGGAGGGAAAAGTTTTCCTATTTAGCCTTGCTTCGGGGAGGTTTGCCAAGCGCAGTGCATTACTGCACTGCCTGGTGGTCTCTTACACCGCCGTTTCACCCTTACTCCGGCCGTCCGGAGCGGTCTGTTTTCTGTTGCACTATCTGTGATAACCGGCTTGCGCCGTCATCCCCGGGCTTGAGCCTTTCGGCTCTCGACCGGCACCCTGCCCTGTGAAGTTCGGACTTTCCTCTGTGAAGCGTGATGCTCTACAGCGACTGCACACTTGCGGTTTCAGCAATTAAAACAACGATAATGGAACGGTGATCGTTCCGGCACCGGAGTGCCACTCTTCTCTCTACAACTCGGCCTCTTCAAAAAGGCGCTCATGGACTACAATCCGGCCGCATGACTCGCAAAGATAGAAGCCACCCTGTACAATCATGGTGTGACGGTTGGTCGGAACCCTGGTATTACATCCTGAACAGGCATTTCTGTTCAGCTTGACGACAGCATTCTGCAGGGAGCCGCTTCTGAGATGGTCGTATTTGTCGAGCAGGCGCCTGGCCTCTTTTGAAATGAGGTTGCGCTGATCTTCAATCTTCTTCTTCAGGGTGTCAACGTCCTCGGCGGTTTCAATAACAATTCCCTGCAGCTCCTCTCTTTTCTGTCCGAGCTGACTGGTAAGATCTTCAAGCTGCTGCAGGAGAATATCGTCAGGCATCATCTCTTCGGAAATTTCGTCGTATCGGTTCTCCGTGATAAGCTGACGGCCTTTTTGCTGGATTTCAAGTGCCCGCTGTTCTGCATGAGCAATGTCCTGAAGCTGTATCTCTGCCTGGGCTATCTCTTTTTCTTCATACTCAATCTGCTTGGAGAGCGCATCATACTCCTTGTTATTGCGGGCAAGTGTTTGCTTCTCCTTGAAGGATCTGATTTTGTCCTTGCACTCATTGATGGTTTCCTGCAGACGCTGCCGGAGTTTCAGGTGCTCCCCGGCAACTTTCTTGCGGGACTCAATCTGTCGATTGGTAAAGGCCAGATCTTCATCAAGAGCGGTAATCTCTTCAGGAAGCCCTTTCTGAAGGCTGACAATACTTTCTATCTGGTTGTCAAGATGCTGGAGCCTGACAAGAAGGTTTATTTTGGTATGATCCACTACGGCTGATGGTTTGGATTGTTAAATCATAAAAAAAGCACCTTCCCGAGAAAAGATGCGCACCCTGTTGTATATGTAAGAAAGACTGTCTGATCGCTGTCGATTGCAAAAAAGAGTTATATGATTTTATATGCATATCGCAGAAGATTTTTTTGTGCCCGAAAGGAGACTCGAACTCCTACACCTTGCGGCGCGCGTCCCTGAAACGCGTGCGTCTACCAATTCCGCCATTCGGGCAATGCGTTATGCTTCAACCGGAGCAAAAAACAGGCTCTTTTCTGTCTTACGTTGACGAATAGAGAGCGTTACTTGATCTCCTTGTGCAGGGTATGACGCTGCAGGTTGGGATTGTACTTCTTCAAGATAAGACGATCAGTCGTATTTTTCTTGTTTTTTGTGGTTGTATATCGTGAAACCGTTTTTCCTTCCTTTTTTGCTTCTGTGCACTCAAGGGTGATAACGATTCTGTTTTCTTTTCCTTTTGCCATGGTAACCCTGATCCGGTATAAGTTGTAAAGAGTTGTGAATATAAACCCTTCAGGGTAAATTTGCAAGTTAAGGTTTTTTTCTTTCCGTGATAACGTGAGAAAGAGTATTTTTAACCTGCCTCAGGGCAGAGCCCTGCGGGCCTTTAATCTGGAGTGTATCGCTATAAAATTCAATAACCGGAACCAACACCGTGCTCGACAGTAATCTATTTCACTATAACGGCAGAACGCTCTCATGTGACGGGATCTCACTTGAAAAGCTTGCCGACACCTTCGGAACCCCTCTTTTTGTGACCTCGGCAAAGAGTCTGGCCGGAAGTCACAGGGCTTTCGAGCATGCGTTTGCCGATTTGCCCCATTTTACCTGCTATTCAGTCAAAGCCAACTATAATCTTTCGGTTATCAGAACATTTGCTGAACTCGGCTGCGGATGTGATGTCAATTCAGGAGGCGAACTCTTTCGTGCCCTCAAGGCCGGTGTAGCAGCCGAAAAAATCATCTTTGCCGGCGTCGGCAAGAAACCCGAAGAGATTGCCTATGCACTTAAAAGCGGGGTGCTTATGCTCAAGGCAGAGTCGCTTTCAGAGCTTCGCGCCATCAACCGTATTGCCGGTGAGCTTGAACTCATTGCAAACGTCGCGATACGGATCAATCCAAACGTCACGGCCGAAACTCACCCCTACATCACTACCGGTGACAGCAAGGAGAAGTTCGGTATTGATGAAGCGGAGCTTCCGGCAGTTTTTGCACTGCTTCCCCAACTGCGCAATCTTTGTCTTCTGGGACTGGATATGCATATAGGGTCGCAGATATTCGATCCGGAATACTATGTGGCGGCAACCACCAAGCTGCTCGATATCTTCAGCGCATCAAAGGAGATGGGTTTCGGGGTTGAATTTCTCGATATAGGCGGAGGGTTTCCGGTGACCTACGATCCGCTTAAACCGGCCACACCGATTGCGCATTTCGCCGAAAAGCTTATTCCGATGCTCAAACCTGCCGGTGTCACAGTTATTTTTGAACCCGGCCGCTCATTTGTTGCCAATGCATCGGTTCTTCTGACCAGGATCCTCTATAAAAAGCGGAATCATACCGGCAAGGAGTTTTTTGTTGTTGATGCGGGGATGACCGAGCTGATCCGCCCGGCGCTCTATCAGGCTCACCATGAAATTCTTGCCGTGACCAGTCATGAACAATCTGTTGTTGCCGATGTGGTCGGGCCGGTCTGCGAGTCAAGCGACTTTTTTGCACGCCATCGTGAAATTGATGCGGCTGAAGAGGGAGAGCTGCTTGCGGTGATGTCCGCCGGTGCCTATGCCGCAGTTATGGGCAGCAACTACAATGGCCGGCTGCGTCCTGCGGAGGTTCTTGTCAATGGAAGCGAGGTAAAGCTGATCCGGAAACGTGAGAGCTATGAACAGCTCATCCAGAATGAACTGCTCTGAGCGGGCCGGTTTCCGGATTGAGAACAAAGGGTTACTGGTGAAGGTTGTTGAATATTCTGAGAGTCGCGTCAGCCATGTTGAGGGTGTAGAAATGCACACCCTTGATGTGGTTGTCGATCAGCTCCTGCACCTGCATGGTGGCCCATTCTATACCAACTGAAGCCACCCCGGCGTCATCCGAAGCACTCAGTACCTTTTTCATGAGCGGAGCAGGAACTCTTGCTCCAAGCGCCAGTTCCGACATTCTGATCATACCCTTGCGGGTTGTAATGGGCATGATTCCAGGAATAATGGGTACCGTAATACCTGCAATGGTGCAGCGTTCAACAAAATCAAAAAAGTCGCGGTTGTCAAAAAAGAGCTGGGTAACAATATAGTCGGCTCCGGCATCAATCTTCTCTTTCAGATAGTCGATCTCCTGCAGCCGGTTGGGTGTTTCAGGATGACCTTCAGGAAATCCTGCAACGCCGACACCGATATCCGGATAGTTTGTTTTGATGAAACGGATCAGGTCGATGGCATGGGGGAAATCCTTGATTGCTTCAGCCAGTGTCGCCGTACCGGCAGGTTTGTCTCCCCGCAAGGCCAGTACATTGTTGATGCCGTTATCACGGTAGTTCTGCAGGATCGATCCGGTTTCTTCCCTGTCCGAACAGATGCAGGTAAGATGGGAGACGACGGTCAGGCCGGTCTCTCGCTGGATTTTTGTCACCAGATCATGGGTTCTCGAACGGGTCGAACCTCCGGCGCCATAGGTCACGCTGACATAGGAGGGGTTGAGCGGTGAGAGTGCAGCAATGGTTTTGAAAAGTGTTTCCCACTCTTCGTCTTTTTTTGGAGGAAAGAACTCAAAGCTGAATACAGGTTTTACAGCAGCGTCCAGAATTTCTTTGACCAGCATGAAGAAGATGACGTTTAGAAGCTTTTTTGAAAAAGAACAATATACAAAACAATGATTTGCCTGAAGTGAAAAATATACAGAAGCCGGGGCAGTCAGAGCGCTTCTCCCTGGCACCATATCCGGCTCTCCGGCTGCTTCTCGGCGTTATTCCGGGAATTCTTGCGGGAGTCTATCTTCCCTTTCCGCTTGAGGCATGGATTATCATATGCGCAATCGCGCTTTTTACGCTCCTTGGATCGCTTTTGTATGAGGCAATCAAAAAGAGGGGCTCCACTCCTCTCTGCATCACGACGCTCAGCTATACCCTGTTTCTCTTCTCCTCTTTTGCTGCCGGCAGTGACTTCCGTATGCATTATGCTCCCCGAAACGGCCTGCTCCCATTTACCGGTAAATCGCTGATCCTCTACGGGCGTGTCGATGGACGGCCTGACACCTCTGAAAATGGGACAGGCTGGATCATGGATGTTGAAGAGGTTTTCGCCGATGGACGAACCGTAACGCTCCATGACCGGGCAATGGTATTTATGCGCAGCGCCGGAGAAGCCGGAAAGGGAATCAGATATGGTGACAGGGTTCGTGTGAAGGGGCAGCTCAACCTTATTCCCGAAGCGGCAAACAGGGGAGAGTTTGATCCCCGTCAGGCCGCCGCAATGAAGCAGGTATCGGTACAGCTCTACTCTGCAGGTCCATGGATGGTTCAGCATGAAGGCGAGCCGGAGCTCAACGGTTTTGAGCGGTTCATTGTCAAACCGGTCGCGGATTATATCATGAAAAGTATTGAGGATCTGATTCCCCCCGGCGAGGAGAGCCAGCTTGCAGCAGGAGTGCTTACCGGTGAAAAGGAGTACCTTCCTGAAGAGCTGTTCGAGGCATTCAGAATTACCGGTACGGCGCATATTCTTGCCGTATCCGGGCTCAATGTCGGGCTGCTTGTTCTTGCCATCCACATCTCGCTGCAGCGCCTGAAAGTCACTACTGCGGGGCGGTGGTTCTCGTTTCTGCTTGCCGTTTTTATTCTGCTGGTTTACAGTCATGTTACCGGTAACTCGGCTTCTGTCAAACGTGCGGCGATCATGACGGCGGTGCTTATCGGCGGCGAGACGCTTGGAAGAAAAACCTTCTCCATGAACTCGCTTGCGCTTTCAGACGTCTTGATTCTTCTGTTTGACCCCCTTGATCTTCTCAGCCCCGGTTTTTTGATGACCAACAGTGCCGTTGCCTCAATTCTTCTGCTTTATCCCCGTTTTACTCCGATGACCGGTTGTGGAGGGGGAGCTTTTCAGGCGGCCGGGCGTCTCCTGTTCTCAAGTTTTGCCGTTACTCTTGCGGCTGTTATCGGTGTCGCTCCGGTGATTGCTTTCTACTTCGGCACCTTTTCCCTGATCGGGCTTCTTGCAAATATTCCCGTGGTACTCTTCTCCACCCTTCTGATGTATGCGCTTGTGCCCATGCTGGTTCTGAACCTTCTCTCAGGGTACGCGGCCACATTTTTTGCTGAAAGCGCTGTGCTTTTTGCCCGGCTGACGCTCAACTCGGCGCTGGTTTTCAGCCGGGTACCCTTTGCATCACTATCCTGGAAGCCGGATCTGCCGGAAGTTGCGCTCTACTACCTGATGCTCTCTGCTGTCCTCTTTTATTTCAGTCGAAAAGCGTGGGGCAGGCTTGCGCTTTCAGTGCTTCTCGGGGCAAACCTGCTCTTCTGGTACTCATTTACTGTTCATGCCCGTCCGGTTGCCCCCTTGCTTATGACGGTTAATCTTGGCCGTAATCTGGTCACTGTTTTTTCCGTGGGGGGGAAAACCCTGCTCATTGATGCAGGGAGGAGTGCGAGCAGCTTCAAGCGTATCACGCAACAGCTTGAGCTCCACGGCTATGGAGCACCTGATGCAGCGGTTCAGTTTTACACCCCCGACTCGCTTGTTTCGCGCCTCCCGGTTCAGCATCACATGCTTCAGGCTGACAGGCTGCTTGCTCTTCCCGCCATGCTCATCATGCGCCCCAGGGAGAAGGTTCTGAAAATCCAGAGCAGGGAGAGTTCACTGCTTGTTGTATCAGGCTCAAGCCGGTTGCAGGAATCGGAGCTCTTCAAGGCGGATATCGTAGAACTCTGGGTCTACCGTTTTGCTGAAAAACAGCAGCAGCAGATTGGCTCATGGCTCAACTACGCCCGGCCGACACACTGCATTCTGATTCCCGGCTCCTTTCTCTCCCGCACAGATCTTGCCGCTCTCGGTCGATTTGCGGCAGCACATCCAGAGCTTGAAATTCGAAGTAAAACCAGACAGGTGGTGATAAAGTAATGGTGCAGGAGAAGTGAATTTCAGGGAGCAGAGTTGTTATTGGCTGTTAGAACTTCTTGAATAAAAAGTAAGTTACCTATATTTCACCCTGCACCAGGGAGTGCTCAATGTGCAGCTTGATTCTCTGCAAATGGTTGTTATCGTGCGCAGCTTATTTTTCGAGTCCGGACCTGGAAAACTGTTAACAGGAGCCTATGGCAATTCAATACACTGCGGAAGTTGAGGATGAGATTCTCTTTGTTACCGCCCGGGGTTTTGATGAAAATCTCGAAGATGTCCAGAATTATGGCATGAACATTATTGGTTTATGCAAACAGTGCGGAGTTGCTCGTGTTCTTTGTGATGAAACCGCACTTGAGTATCGGCTTGGCACACTTGATACCTATGAGGCGGGAAAGTATATGTCTGAAAATGTTCCGATACTTGCCAAAGTGGCAATCGTTTGCAATCCGAAGTTTTTCTATGAGGCGGAGTTTTTCGAAGATGTTGTCGTCAATCGGGATCTCACCCTGCGTTTTTTCAGCGACATTGATACTGCAATGCATTGGCTCAGAGGAGCTTGAGGCTTTCTTCTATCCCCGCAGATCCCGGTTGAAGAGGGTGGTGCCGATGAGGCTGTCCACGATTTTTGCAATCTCCGGAGCGAGTCCGGGAGGGTTGAGCTTGCTGATGACCAGTGCCAGGGTGTAGATTTTACCTTCGATCGGCAGGAATTTATTGACCACGACCACGTTGTCGTCGCGAAGCCGGCACTCTCCGCCAAGGAAGTTGCCCTTTTCATAGCGCAGGCTGTACCCGAACCCCTTTATGGCGCTCTCCAGAAGCGTGAGCTGTGCAGTTTTTTTCATGAACCCTCCTCGTTTATTAAGGTGTTCAGTGCTCTTTTGTCAGAAGGTATTTGAGTATCGGTGCAACATGCAGGGCCTGCAGCATAGAGCCGTCAAGTGCAATTGAGCGGAGTTCATCAAGGGATACGAGGTGCACACTGATCTCCTCGGTTGCATCGAGCTGCTGCCCTCCAAGCAGTTCAACCCCTTCAGCCAGCCAGGTGGAGGTGATGTTGTTCTGCAGGGCCGGGTTCGGGCTGAGCACCAGCAGCGGGCTCCACCTGCCGCCGCCATACCCGGTCTCTTCATGCAGTTCCCGCTTTGCTGATTCAAGCAGTGATTCTCCCTGCTTGTCGTGAACACCGGCCGGCAGTTCATAGTTTACCCTGCCGATGCCGTGACGGTACTGGCGGATCAGAACGAATTGCTGCTCCGGGGTTACAGCAAGCACGTTGACCCACGGGGGGTATTCCCAGATGTAGTAGTCATCGATAACCCTGCCGTTGGGAAGCTGAACGGTGTCCTGGCGCATGGTGAGCCAGGGCTTCCGGTAGAGGTAGTTGGTGTCGAGGGTGCTCCAGGCCTGCGGGTCGTCTTTCAGGGTGTTGTTCATCATTATCCTCTCATTCTCGGGTCGAGGGCGTCGCGGACACCGTCACCGATAAGGTTGAAGCAGACGACTGTCGTCAGGATGGCAATGCCGGGGAAGGTCGATATCCACCAGTAGTTCAAAAGGCTGTCACGCCCCTCATTGATAATGTTTCCCCAGCTTGGCGTGGGCGGCTGAACACCGAGACCGAGAAAGGAGAGTCCGGCTTCGGTGAGGATAATGCTGCCGATACGCAGTGTCGCTGCGATAATGACCGGAGTGAGGGTATTGGGGGCAAGATGGCGGAAGATGATTCTTGCATCCGAAAGACCCAGCGACTTTGCTGCCAGGATAAACTCCTGCTCCTTGAGCGAGAGCACCTGGCTTCTGACCATCCGGGCAACGCCCATCCATCCGGTGAAGGAGAGGGTGATGACAATCAGGTAGATGGAGTTTCCGAAGGTGGCAATGATGATGAGAATAAGAAAGAGAGCGGGGAATGCGATAAGCACATCAACAATGCGCATCATGACCGCATCGATCCAGCCGCCGAAGTATCCCGAAGAGACACCGATAACGGTACCAAGGGTGACAGAGATGAGCACAACAAGAAAACCGATCGAGAGCGAGATCTTCGAGCCGTAGATCACCCGGCTGAGAATGTCGCGGCCATACTGATCGGTGCCGAGGAGGAAGGTCCGGGTGATGACAAAATCCGGCTTCCCGCCTGCAACGCCGGATGCTCCCGGTTTAACGAATCCCGCCAGTTCACGCAGTGCGATGGTTTTGGTACGCATTCCCTGCAGATAGATAACCGAATCGCCTTCGATGCGGTACTCGTTGACAAACTTGATGGCATTGGGTTCATTTCGCGTTTTCAGCAGCTGCAGGTCGTTGATCAGCGAGTTGGTCAACTCGATGGTTCTGCCGCTTCCGCTCTGTATGGGTATTGCCAGGGTTTTCGGCTGCCTGAGCACCAGAGCATCAAGCTTTGAGAACGGAGGCTGGTAGGCGGTAACAAGAAAGTCCTGCTGGTCATAGGGGCTGAAGGGGGCAATGAAGGGTGCAAGGAATGCAGCCGAGTAGAGCACAAAGATCACCGCTGAGGCATAGAGCGCTATCTTGTGACGCATGAAGGCTCTGAGGCCTAATTTGCCGAGGCTTAACTCTTCACGTTCCTCTTGTACCTCTTCAGCACTCTTTTTTTTCAGAGCGTTACGGGCGAAAAGAGAAAGCAGGAGCGGAAGCACCACCAGGTAGATGGCTCCGATCCAGAACTCCAGAATATCCGTGGTGAAGATCTCCCGCAGTGCGCCAGGTGCTGTAATGGAGAGGAGCGCGGCGGTATAGATTGAACGGAAACTGATAACAACCAGATCGGACTGGATCACCATTACGGTCAGAAACGCCGTAATGGAGAAAAAGAAAAAAAAGAGTTTTCCTCTGTTCTCTGTTCTGCCTTTACCGGCCTCAGGAATCCGGTCCGGACGGTCCGGGGAGCTGCCTCTGTTGTTTTTCAAGCTTCAGGTTGCTATCGGTGAATAATGCTTCAGCAAAAGAGAGCCCCTGTTTGATCTTGCGATCGGGCAGAGCGGCACTCATAAAAGGGAAAAGAACAATATGGAGAGCACATAATCAAGTTATCTGCAAAAAAAAAGCTGCTTTTCCCTGAAAGAAAAGCAGCGTTGTATTCTTCATGCACCGGTCGATGAACAGCGGTTGAACAGTACTCAGCTTGCCGGTGTTTCCGGCACTTCAGCAACTGCTTCGGTCTCTTTTTTCGATGCAAGGATCGTGATAACCGGAGTGTCGGGATCGTCACTGATGACGAGGCCGGCATAGGCGGTCATCGGGATCTCCCTGACATGGATGGAGTGGCCGATCTCAAGTGCGGTAACATCAACAATGAGGTGGTCAGGCATATCTTCCGGTTTGCCCTTGATGGTCAGTGCATGGCGGATGATCTGCAGTTTGCCGCCCTTTTCGACGCCGATGCTGTCACCGGTAACGGAAACCGGCACTTCAAGCTCAATGACCTCATCAGCCGCAAAGAGCTGAAAGTCGGTGTGAATGATCCGGTCGGTCACGGGGTGGAACTGAACCTGTTTGATAAACGAACGTTTGATCCTGCCGTCAGGGAACTGAAGATCGATAATATGCGACTCGGCCGAGTGCACAAGCTTCTTCAGTGCAATCTCGTTGACGCTTACCGGAATGGTCTCTTCTCCTTTATGATAGATCACGGCAGGGACTATTCCATTCTTGCGAAGTTTTTCGGCGTCTTTCTTTTTGATGACGCGGGGCTCAACGCCCAGTACAATGGTTTCCATACTCTTCCTTTATCTCTTTTATCTCTTGTGTTTAATGACTGTTCGTAAGTTTCTGAAGAATATTCTTGCTGTCAAACAGGCAGCTTACAGAGTCATCTTCATAAATACGCTTTATCGCCTCACCGATCAGGTTGCTCACCGTGACCGTTTCGATTTTCGGTGAGTATTCGTGACTGGTAATAACCGAATCAGTGACAATCAGCTTCTCAAGCAGTGACGCGTTGATTCGCTCAATGGCCGGTCCGGAAAGAATCGGGTGTGTTGCTGCGGCATAAATTTTAAGGCCGCCGGCTTCACGGATGGCTTTTGCGGCATTGACAATGGTGCCGGCGGTATCGATCATGTCATCGACAAGCAGGACGTTTTTGCCCTTGACATCACCGATGATGTTCATGACTTCAGCAACATTGGCTGCAGGACGGCGTTTGTCGACAATCACCAGATCGGTGCCGAGCTCTTCAGCAAATTTTCTTGCAAGCTTTACTCCGCCGACATCAGGAGATGCAACAACAAGATTGTCGCGGAACTCTCTTTGACGGATATCGTTTATCAGGACGACACTTGAGTAGAGGTGATCAAATGGGATATCAAAAAAGCCCTGAATCTGCGGTGCATGCAGATCCATAGTCAGAATGCGGTTGGCTCCGGCTTCAGTAAGCAGGTTTGCCACCAGTTTTGCCGTAATGGCCACGCGGGGCCGATCCTTTCTGTCCTGCCGTGCATAGCCATAATAGGGCATGACAGCCGTGATCCTTGCGGCCGAAGAGCGTCGTGCTGCATCAATCATGATAAGCAGCTCCATCAGGTTGTCACCCGGCGGGTTCGTAGACTGGATAATGAAGAGATCCGATCCTCTGATAGACTCGAAAAAGTTAACAGAGATCTCCCCGTCAGAGAAGTTTTCGACTTTGGCATTGCCAAGCGTCATGTCGAGGTACGATGCAATCTTTTCGGCCAGAGCCGGATTACTGCGCCCAGCGAAAATTTTAATGGGTTTTGCCATCGGGTCCTGCATTTTCAAATGAAAGGGATTATATTATGGCAGTAATTCAGTTTCCCGGTGTATCCCCGCTCTTTTTGTGCGGTTGATGATACGCTCAAGAGACTTCGAATATAAATAAAAAGGCTGAAAAATTAATTAATTATTTCCTCTTTCTAACGTTCGGTTAATTGCTTGAAAAATATGACTATTCAGGAGATCAGGGAGTACCTGCTCCGCTTTTCAGACTCGGTTGAACTGCTCGGCAGTGGTGAGGGGAAGATCACTGGTCCGGCCAAAATTGAACTTGCCGGCCCGGGGCAGGTAAGCTTTATAGCCAATGAAAAATATATCCGCTTTCTCGGTACAACCGAGGCCTCTCTGGTTATAGTGCACCGCTCGGTTTCTGTTGACGAGTTCACAGACAAACGATCATTTCTCAAGGTGAGTGACCCCTATACCGCTTTTGTCTTCCTCCTGAAAATATTTGCTCCACCCCGTGTTATAACCGCCCCAGGCATCGCCTCAAGCGCAGTTATCGGCAGCGGTACCACTATTGCTGACGGAGTATCTGTCGGTGAGTATGCGGTGATCGGCGATAACTGTTCAATCGGTCGTAACACGGTTATCGGCTCGCACAGTGTGCTTCTGAACGGAGTAACGCTTGGTGAGGATGTTCTTCTTTTTCCCCGTGTCACCCTCTATGAAGGAACCGTTCTCGGTAACAGGGTGGTTGTTCACTCGGGGAGCGTTATTGGTGCTGACGGATTCGGTTTTGCTCCCCAGAGCGACGGATCCTATGTGAAGATTCCCCAGATGGGCGTTGTCGAGATCGGCGATGATGTCGAGATCGGCGCGAACTCCACGATTGACCGGGCGACCATGGGCAGTACGGTGATCGGACGGGGAGTCAAGATTGATAACCTTGTTCAGATTGCCCATAACTGCACGATTGGTGATGATACGGTCATTGCCGCACAGGCCGGGATTTCAGGCAGTGTAGTCGTTGGTCGTCACTGCCTTATTGGCGGGCAGGCCGGATTTGCCGGTCATCTTGAACTTGCCGACAATATTCAGGTTGCAGCCAAAACCGGTATCTCGAAATCCTTTCTGCAGCCGGGCACGGTTCTGCGGGGAACTCCCGCTCAGCCGATGCGTGATCAATTGAAGCTTGAGGCGATGATGCGTAATCTTGGCGCGATGAAAGAGAAGCTTGACCGTCTTGAAGCGTATATGAAGGTGTGCAGGGCAAAAGAGTGATTATTTCGCCGGAGTCTTCGCCCAGTGCGGCGCGGGGCTACCCGCACCTATAGGGCGTTCGCTGCGAAATGGATGGAGGCGTTAACAGCTCAGGAGAGATTCCTTGGAACCTGCGAGGAGTGGTGGTGAATGATCGGCTGCTCTCTTGAAATATCGACCATAAAGCTGAAGCGTGAAGGGAAGGAGAGCAGAACCTGGTCAACTTCGAACTCAAAGGAGTAGATCCCGCTGAGAGCAAAGAGTGTATCGCTCAGTGCCTGTTTTCTGAGTGCCTTGTTGTGGAGTCGAACACCAAGTCCGTCCCTTGAGGCGAGCTGTCCGAAATAGCCTTTTATACCCTCAGGGGTTGTGACGGTATGGGGGGAAAAGGTCGGAACAAGAACCGCGGCTTCATCATACAGAGCTGCAATATCATCGGGACTTCCGCTGCAGACCCTTGAAACCCATTGAAAGAGAACCTCTTCAGCATTTTTGAAGTGTGTCATGGCAAGCACAATGTTTTTGATTCCGTTTGCTGCGCTGCGCTTGTGAGTCAAGGCAGGAGCGGTTGTATGGTGGGAAATGTAAGATTTTTTTATGTTCACCGCTATTTATTTGTTCGGCGGTTTGAGGGCCCGAAAAAAAAGCCTGAACGGGGTGCATTCAGGCTTTTTTATGGTTTCCTTCTTTTCCTGCAGGATAAGATTACTGATCCAGGCGACCGGATGCAGCCTTCTGCTTGAGCTCCTCATTGGCATAGATCAGCACTTCAACACGGCGGTTATTCTGGCGGCCGTATTCCGTGTCGTTGGATGCCACCGGACGTGACTGGCCGTAGCCGACAGGGGAGAGTCTGCGATCGGAAACACCGTATGCGCTCAACAGTTTGGCAACCGACTCGGCCCTTCTTTCGGAGAGCAGCTGGTTTGAGGCTTCGCTGCCGGTATTGTCGGTATGTCCTTCAATAACGACTTTGGTGTCATCTTAGCGGTTGAGGATTTTTGCGAGTTTTTCAATGTTAGCACGGCTGGTTGAGGTTAACGTTGATGAGCCGGATGTGAAGAGAATCCCGGAATCCATCGTTACCCTTATGCCTTCGCCTTCCCGTTCAACCTGCACGCCGTTGACTTCGTTGCGGATTTCAGCGGCCTGTTTGTCCATGTAATTGCCGATCAGGGCTCCGCTCGCTCCGCCGATGGCAGCGCCGATAAGTGCGCCTTTGGCCCAGCTGCCGGATCTGCTTCCGATAATACCTCCGATTACTCCGCCAGCCGTTGCGCCGATACCCGCACCACGTCCCGCATTGCTTGATGACTGGCAGCCCCAGGTCAATGTGGTCATGGCGAGAATGAGCAGCAGTGCTACCGGTCTGGTGAGTTTTTGCACACGTAACCCGCTCATAGATGTAAATATCGCCATTAGGACGTCTTTCGCGGCGCTCTCCAA
>NZ_MPJE01000012.1:0-20387 GCF_001975465.1 Chlorobium sp. KB01 | reverse complement strand
TATAACAAATTAGCGGGACTTGCCCTCCCTTTTTTTATTGCCCTCGTGAATAATTCAGGGTATCAGTTACCAGAGGTTTACAGTGATCGGCATTGTAAGCTATCTCTTTTTGTGCTTGATGTGGATATTTTGTAAATACGAAGTGTCTGTAGCCTGAACCGCAACTCTGCGTTTCTTCATGCATCGAAAATACCGTCCGACGATCCCCGACTTCAGATACCGAAAACAAGGAGCCGCACACTGAAAAAGGACCGGTAATCGCCCTGACTGTTGTTCTGGTCGGAGCGATTTTTCTGGCGATCATGATGGCCGTGCAGCCTCCCAAAAAAGCCGTGAAAGCGGAGAAAAAGGATGAGACTTCAGTATCCAACCAGCTTGCGATACCGGATATCATCAGGCAGGGCCCCGACAACAATAAACCGGTGACGCTGCCGGACACCTCGATCACCGCTTCGGTTCCTGATAACGTGCCGGAACTGGGCAAACCATTGCCCGGTGATCTCGGTCATGCGATGGTGAATAAGCAGAACGGCCGGTATCAGGGGAATGGTTCATCGCAGCAGTACAATCAACCCGATCCGGTCGAACAGGAACGATATGCCGCCGTGACTTCAAGTCCGTTCTTTGGCGGTGCGGCAAATGCTACGACCCCGGTCAGTTCAGGCAGCAGCTTCCCTGCTGGAAGTGCTGACGCTGCACAAGGCACTACCCCGGCAAGTACATACGGGCGTGACCAGAACAACCAGGCACGCAAGAACGAGTTTTTCGCAAACGGGGGAGGGGAAGAGAAGGAGTATGTTTCGAAACCCATGAAAAAAGCGGCAAGCCGGTACGAAGTGAAGGCAGGATCGGTGATTCCGGCCATTCTGGTTACCGGGATTGTCTCCGATCTGCCGGGGAATGTCATCGCCATGGTGAAAGAGAACGTGTACGATACCGTGAGCGGCGATTACCTGCTGATTCCGCAGGGAACAAGGGTGTTGGGGAGATACGACAGTATGGTGAGTTACGGTCAGAAACGGGTGCAGGTGAGCTGGACAAGGATGTTACGTCCGGATGGCTCGTCCATCGTGCTGGAGAACATGCCGGGTGTTGATCTGGCCGGCAACGCAGGATATAAAGGCAAGGTCGATAACCATTTCGACCGGCTGGTCGGTGGAGTGGTGCTCTCTTCGCTCCTCTCGATGGGAGCTACGGTATCGCAGGGAACCTATACCGATGAAGCAAGCATGAGCACACAGCAGCGCATGGCTGCCAATGTCGGAGAGGAGATCAGCAGCACAGGAAGCCAGATCACAAAAAAGAACCTGGATATTCAGCCGACCCTGAACATCAGGGCAGGCAATACCGTGAACATCCTCGTCAACAAGGATATGATTGTTGACCCATACGAAAACTGAAGATAACTCAGAATATGATCGATCTCGATATTCAGGTGCAGAGCGAACCGGTTACCCGGAGGTTACGGCTCAGGAAGGAGGTTTCGGAGGAGTTTGATCTCTATGTGAAGGCCGCACAGGAAAAGACGAAAGGCGCCGATGAATCTCTGGTACTTGAGGCGATTCTGAGGAATCATCTCAAGAGGGACAAGGGATTTCGGGTTTGGTTGCAGCAGCGTGAGCATCAGAGTCAGGCAAGTCCTTGAAGAAGTGGCCATTGCCTTGCCTCTAATAATCTAACCGGTAGCCTCCTGCAGCATGAAAATTGCTTATTCCGATACTTCACCCCTTCTGTAAACAGCTCTCTTTTCAGATTCCCTGCACAATCCTTTTGACCGATGCGTCAAGTGAGAACGAAGACGCGTTTTTTAGATGATATCGGCTTAAATCAGGTGAAAACGTTTAAAAAAGGTGCGATAGAATCGTATCTTTTACCTCGCGTAATCTTTTTTTGAACGGGTTCAGTTTTTCAATTACCCACTATTGAGGAGCTCGAGAAATGGTCGAGATTGAAGACCGTTGGTTATCGATCCATGAGATTTGCAGTCACCTTGGTG
Organism: Chlorobium sp. KB01; assembly: GCF_001975465.1. Classification (NCBI taxonomy): domain Bacteria; kingdom Pseudomonadati; phylum Chlorobiota; class Chlorobiia; order Chlorobiales; family Chlorobiaceae; genus Chlorobium; species Chlorobium sp. KB01. The sequence goes on along the minus strand of NZ_MPJE01000012.1, from coordinate 18,391 downwards.
TCAGTAAGGACACCGTTTATAAGTGGATTGACAAACATGCCATGCCGGCCCACCGTATGGGTCGCCTCTGGAAATTCAGGAAGGATGATGTAGATAAATGGGTTAAAGCCGGTGGTGCGACTTCTCCATTAGAAAAATCTGATAATAAAAAGCAATGAACTCCCTATCATGGCTGAAGCGATTCAAGAGAAGCTAAGACAATCACTCCGTGCGGCAGAAGAGCTCTATCATCGCCTGGTGTTGCTGGTGGGAGAGAGTGGTTCCGGCAAGACTGACGTTCTTCGCGAATTTGCCGAAGAAATCGGAACAGAGGTCATCAATATCAATCTGTTGCTATCGGCGGAGTTACTTGGGTTGTCAGAGACGCAGCGGGGGCTTCATTTGCCGGAAATTCTGGATAAGATCGTGGATAAAAAGGAGACGACTGTGGTTCTTGATAATATCGAAATCCTTTTCGACCAGCGGTTGAAGCAAGATCCATTGAAACTGTTACAGCACATGTCGAGAAATCGCTCAGTAGTAGCAGCCTGGAATGGGAAAATTGAACAAGGCAGACTTATCTATGCCGAAACCGGTCATCCGGAATACCGGCAGTGCGATGGCAAAGAGCTGCTTTTTGTCGGGATGAATGGAACAGCAACTCTTGATAGTGCACATAAAAATGAGGCAGTATGAAATACGGAGAGCTTATACAGTTTGACCCTATCGAGTCAGTTGTTCAGTTGCGCAAAGCTGACAATACCAGTGCAGCCCGGCAACTTGTCAATACCTATGTCATTTCAGACGAGATGGCTGACCGCCTTATGCATCTTGTTTTTCCTCAGTTGCAATTCGATCATCCTGCCGATAACAAAGGGTTGCTGGTCGTGGGTAATTACGGCACCGGTAAATCGCACTTGATGTCGGTCATTTCAAGCATTGCGGCAGATGCATCCCTGCTACCAGGGCTAAGCCATCCGGTTGTTCGTGACAGTGCCAGTCAGATTGCCGGGCGGTTTCAGGTGATCCGCACCGAAATTGGTGCCACCACCATGTCACTGCGGGATATCCTTGTTTCCGAACTGGAAGAGCATCTTGATACATTCGGGGTTGAGTATGTTTTTCCCGATGCGAATACCATTACCAGTCATAAGCGAGCATTTGAAGACATGATGGAGAAGTTTGCCCAGGTTTATCCGGAGCAGGGGTTACTTCTTGTGGTCGATGAACTGTTGGACTACCTGCGTTCCCGCAACGATCATGAAATTATTCTGGATCTCAATTTTCTTCGAGAGATTGGCGAAGTATGTAAAGATTTGCGTTTCCGATTTTTGGCCGGCGTTCAGGAAGCTATTTTTGAAAGCCACCGTTTCGCTTTTGTTGCCGACAGCATCCGCAGGGTAAAAGACCGTTTTGAGCAGGTGCTCATCGCACGAAATGATGTCAAGTTTGTGGTGGCTGAGCGCCTGCTCAAGAAGAGCGTTGAGCAGCAGGCCCGCATTCGGGAATACCTTCTCCCATTTGCCCGGTTCTACAGCGGACTTAATGAACGCATGGATGAGTTTGTGCGTCTTTTTCCTGTGCACCCCGATTACATAGATACTTTTGAGCGGGTTACTGTCGTGGAAAAGCGTGAAGTCCTTAAAACCCTTTCATTCAGCATGAAAGGCCTGCTTGGCAAAGAGGTGCCGCCGTTGGAGCCGGGAGTAATTGCTTTCGACAGCTATTGGAGCACGCTTCGCCAGAATGCATCATTCCGCACGCTCCCGGAAATCAAGGCAGTCATTGAATGCAGTGAGGTACTTGAATCACGTATTGAAAATGCGATCACCCGCAAACAATACAAGCCGATGGCATTGCGGTTGATTCACGCTCTTTCGGTGCATCGTCTGACCACAGGGGATATCTATGCTCCGATGGGTGCAACCCCAGAGGAACTTCGTGACCGCCTGTTTCTCTTTGAACCATTGATTGCCGAAATGGGCAGCAATGAGCCTGACAAGGATCTGCAAACTCATGTGGAAACTGTTTTAAAAGAGATCATCAAAACGGTCAGCGGACAGTTCATCTCGTTCAATCCCGACAATCGCCAGTTCTATCTTGACCTTAAAAAAACCGACGACTTTGATGCCCTGATTGACAAAAGGACTGAAAGTCTGGATAACAGTCAGCTTGACCGCTTTTACTATGAAGCGCTGAAGAGGGTTATGGAGTGCCAGGATTCGACATACGTTTCTGGTTACAAAATCTGGCAGCATGACCTTACCTGGCAGGAGCGCAAGGCCGCCCGAACCGGTTACCTTTTTTTTGGAGCACCAAATGAGCGCTCGACGGCTGTTCCGCAACGGGATTTTTACCTCTACTTTATTCAGCCAAATGACCCGCCACGTTTCAGGGACGACAAGCAGAACGACGAAGTTTTCATCAGGCTCAAGGGAAGCGATGAAGAGTTTATGACTGCACTCAAGAGTTATGCAGCATCTCTTGATCTTGCTTCAACCTCCTCAGGTCAAGCCAAGTCCACTTATGAAACCAAAGCCAACTTTTTTCTTAAAAAACTGGTGCAATGGCTTCAGAAACAGAGCAGCGACGCCTTTGACGTAACCTGGCAGGGACGTACGAAATCCATGATGGAGTGGGCAAAGGGCAAGTCCATCCGTGACCTTACAGGAATTCTGCCCCATGAAACCATTAACTTTCGTGATCTGGTCAACACGATTGCTGGTATTTGCCTGGCTCCTCACTTTGCTGATCAGGCTCCCGACTATCCCTGTTTTTCAGTACTGATTACAACCAATAACCGGTCGCAGGCAGCACAGGATGCCTTGCGGGCCATTGCAGGGCAGAACCGCACCAAACAGGCTACCGCCGTCCTTGATGCATTGGAACTGCTTGATGGCGAAAGGATTGATCCTAACAAGTCACGCCATGCGAGGTTTATTCTTGAGCTGTTCAAGAACAAAGGCCATGGCCAGGTTCTGAACCACACAGAGCTTATTCAGGATGACCATGGCATTGAGTATATGAATCCTGGAGCATCCCGTCTTGAACCGGAATGGGCTGTTGTGATTATTGCTGCACTGGTCTATTCCGGAGACGCAGTACTCTCCATTCCCGGTAAAAAGTTCGATGCAACCATGCTTCAGCAGCTTGCGGCAACAGGTATGGATGAGCTTATTCGCTTCAAGCACCTGGAACAACCAAGGGAGTGGAATATTCAGGCACTGAAGGCGCTCTTTGAACTGCTCGGAATGACTCCAGGCATGGCTCAACTGGTCACTCAAAGCAAAGATGAGCCAGTTCAAGCTCTTCAACAAGCGGTTGAAACAACAGTCAAACGCCTTGTAATGGCCCGTCAGACGATTACTGCAGGGCTCTCTTTCTGGGGTTTTGATTGCATGACGATGTCAGGCATTACTGACCCTATTATAGTTCTTGACGAAGCAAAAAACTTCTTTGAGTCGCTTCAGGTTTATTCCACTCCGGGCAAGTTGAAAAATTTCCGGTACAGCGCGCAAGAGGTAACTGCTTATGAAAAAGCGATCAAACTTCTTGGCGATATTGATCTCTTGCGTGATTTTGTCATGACACTCAGCCCTGTCGCATCATGGCTCTCAAGCGCCGAATCAGTGCTTGCTGGAGATCATGACTGGGTGACACGCATGAAAAGCACACAGCGGGATCTTCTTGATTCACTCAGGCAGGCTGATGTTACTCTCCTTTCCTCTCAGGCTCAAGGCATCACAGCAAAGCTGATGCAGCTTAAAAAGGAGTACACTAACGCTTACATCGCTATGCACACCACAGCCCGTCTTGGTGTCAATGACGACAAGCGTAAAGCAGCCCTGCTTAATGACTCCCGCATTCAAACCCTGAACAAGCTTTCGGTTATTGATCTGATGCCACGTCAGCAGCTTGGCGACTTCCAGAACCGGCTTGCCGGACTCAAAAGCTGTTCTGCTTTGACCGAACAGAATCTTGATTCTACCCCTGTTTGCCCGCATTGTGGGTTTCGGCCACTTCTCAATGAATCCATCATGATCGGGGCTGCATCAATGATTGAAAGGATGGATGCCGAGCTTGACGCAATGGTGGCTGGCTGGACCGATACAATTCTTGGTAATCTTAAAGACCCGATTACCCAGGCTAACATGAATCTGCTCAGGAGTGAAGATCGCCACCCGCTTGAATCGTTTATCAAATCAGGTGAACTGCCGGAACCACTTGACAACAACTTTGTTCATGCCCTTAAAGAGGTACTGTCAGGACTGGTAAAAGTTACGGTTAAGGCCAAAGATCTCGAAAATGCACTTCAGGTTCATAGCGGAGCCGCAACTCCAGGGGAGATGAAGAGACGTTTTGAGGAGTACATTGATCAACTTACCAAAGGCAAAGACCCGGCCAAGGTGCGGATCGTCATGGAGAATTAATCTATGGATACTCTCGGATTACCTATTTCCATTAAATTGCTTCTGCATGGTCAAGCAGTTGAGTGGGAGAGGCTCGAATTCAAAAAAGGCTGGAATCCGCAGGCTGTGCTCCACACGATCTGCGCTTTTGCTAACGACTTTCACAATCTTGGTGGTGGCTACATCGTGGTCGGTATCGAAGAACAGAATGGTCGGCCACAACTGCCACCTGTCGGCTTAAACCCAAATCAGCTCGATGCTATTCAAAAAGAGATTCTGCGCCTAGGGCATAACGCTATTCAACCATCCTACCACCCGCGGAGTGTACCCATTACCTGGCAGGGTCAAACCATTCTGGTGATTTGGGCTCCCGCGGGCGAGACGCGCCCTTACCGGGCCAAGGTTAATCCTTCTGAAACTGGCAACGAATGGCGCGAATACATTCGCAAACAATCGAGCACCGTTGTTGCCAGAAATGACGACTTGAAAGAGCTGGTAAGCCTGACGGCAACTGTGCCATTCGATGACCGTTACAACCAGCAGGCCACGCTTGGCGATTTATCGTTGCGATTGATTGAAGAATTTCTGCACGAGGTGGGCAGTGAGCTTGCAGAGCAGGTCGCCCAACTGCCAATGGAAACCATCGGCAGGCAAATGAACATCGTGGGTGGCCCCAGTGAAGCACCATTCCCGAAAAACATCGGCCTGATGATGTTCAACGAACATCCGGAAAAATTCTTTCCTGTAACCCAGATCGACGTGGTCTATTTTCCCGATGGCCCGGGTGGTGATGTTTTTGAAGAAAAGGAATTTAAAGGCCCGTTGCACCGCATGATTCGGGATGCGCTTAGCCATATTCAACGCAACTACCTGAAACAGACAATCATCAAACACCCGCATCGCGCCGAAGCCGATCGTATCTGGAATTACCCTTATGCGGCGATCGAAGAAGCCTTGGTCAACGCGATTTATCACCGATCCTACGAAATACGTGAACCGGTCGAGGTTCGCATTACACCCGAAGAGCTGGTGATACTCAGCTTCCCGGGTCCAGACCGATCAATCACGATGGCCGATATCGCTGCAGGCAATGCGGTCAGCCGTCGTTACCGCAATAGACGTATTGGCGAATTCATGAAAGAGCTTGAGCTGACAGAGGGCCGTTCCACTGGCATCAGAAAAATCAAACGCGCGATTGCCCAAAACGGCTCGCCAGATCCTGTTTTCCAAACGGATGATGATCGAAACTATTTTTTAGTACGCTTTCCTGTTCACCTGGATGCAATTCGCTCAGCAAATGTCGAACAAGTAACCCATCAAGTAACCCATCAAGTAACCCATCAAGTAATGCAATTATTGAAAGCCTGTGATGGTGAAATGAGCAGGGCAGAATTGATGCATGCGGTGGGCATGAAAGACAGGGTCAGCTTCAGCAAAAACTACCTGGACTCAGCTATCGCAGACGATCTGATAGAGATGTCGCAACCAAACGCCCCCAAAAGTCCGACACAAAAATACAGACTGACAAAGAAAGGCAGAAATATCATGGAGTCCCAAAAGTGAAGCAGCAAAGCTTTTTTAAAACAAACATGGTTCCCTCCAAAGAGGGGTCAGGCAGGTTGTTTGATGAGGAACTGGTGTCGAATGCCACTTCTGTAACTTGTCTTGGCAAAAGCTTCCCTGATGATGAAGCCCGGCGGGCATATTTCACCGAACTGTTAGCAGAGAAGCTTCGCGATCCTGAATTCCGCAAAATCGAAGGTTTTCCAATCGGCGGCGATGAAGATATCCTGAAGCTGAGTGATCCGCCATATTACACAGCTTGTCCGAACGCATGGATTGCCGATTTTATTGCCGAATGGGAAGCACAAAAGCCTGAGAAGCCAGAGGGCTTTACCTATCACCGTGAACCCTTTGCTGCGGATGTGAGCGAAGGCAAGAACGACCCCATTTACAACGCGCACTCCTATCACACCAAGGTGCCGCACAAGGCTATCATGCGCTATATCCTTCACTACACCGAGCCGGGTGATATTGTGTTCGACGGCTTCTGCGGAACAGGGATGACCGGTGTGGCGGCCCAGCTTTGTGGTGATCGTAAGGTGGTAGAATCACTCGGATTTCTTGTTCAGCATGATGGTGTCATTTTACAGGAAGAAACCGATGAGAATGGCAATAAAACCTGGTCGCCATTCTCCCGCTTGGGAGCACGCCGTGCGGTACTCAACGACCTGTCGCCAGCCGCCACCTTCATTGCCTATAACTACAACACTCCGGTGGATGTAGCAGCTTTTGAAAAGGAGGCAAAGCGCATCCTGAAAGAGGTGGAAGATGAGTGCGGTTGGATGTATGAAACACTGCACACTGACGGGAAGACGAAGGGCAAGATCAACTATACCGTTTGGTCGGATGTGTTTGTCTGTCCGAATTGTTCAGGGGAGGTTGTTTTTTGGGACGTGGCGCTCGATAAAGAGGCTGGTAAAGTAAAAGATGAATTTCCCTGCCCGCATTGCTCGGCAAGTTTGACCAAGCGCAACATGGAGCGTGCATGGGTCACCAGGTTTGACCCGGCAATCAATGAAACATTGAGGCAAGCCAGACAGGTGCCCGTACTGATCAGTTACACTGTCGGCAAAAAACGGTATGAAAAAGCGCCTGATGCTTTTGATTTGGAGCTTATTGAGAGGATTGAGCGATGCGAGATTCCGCATTGGTTTCCGAGTGCCGAATTGCCAGATGGTTTTAACACTCGACAACCAAAAGCATCACACGGGATATCTCATGCCCATCATTTTTATACAAAGCGAAATCTTTGGATTTTAAGTGAAATAGAGCACAGAATCAAAGTTAACAAAACCAAATTTTTATTGACAGGAATTGCAAATCGTTCGACTCAAATGAACAGGATTCATTTGAAAAACTTCTTTTTTGGTGGCGGCGGCTGGAATGCAGGTTATTTAAAAGGAACGCTTTATATCTCCTCATTGCCGGTAGAAACAAGTATTTTTGAGCAGTGGTCAGATCGAATTAATTCAGTCAAAAACGCTTTCCAGTCTGGATCAATTCAGGCAAGTCAACTTTTATTTACACAATCGTCTACGAATATCGCAATAAATCCTGATAGTCAGGATTATGTGTTTATAGACCCTCCTTTTGGCTCAAATCTCAATTATTCTGAACTTAATTTTCTTTGGGAGTCATGGCTCAAAGTATTTTCAAACAATAAATTGGAAGCCATTGAAAACAGTGTTCAAGGTAAAGGCGCAACTGAATACCGCCAGCTTATGGCTGCCTGTTTCAAGGAGGCCTATCGAATTTTAAAACCAGGCCGATGGATGACTGTAGAGTTTTCTAACACTAAAGCGTCTGTTTGGAACAGCATTCAAACAGCATTGAACGAAGCAGGCTTTATTGTTGCTAATGTATCAGCCCTTGACAAAAAACAGGGGAGCTTCAAGGCTGTAAATACCCCAACAGCCGTCAAACAGGATCTGGTAATCTCCGCCTACAAACCCAACGGCGGTTTTGAAGAGCGTTTCCTCAAAGAAGCGCAAACCGAAGAAGGCATCTGGGATTTTGTTCGTACCCATTTACAATATCTGCCAGTTACCAAACGACAAGGCTCACTGATGCAAGTGATACCGGAGCGCGATCCCCGTATCCTGTTCGATCAGATGGTTGCCTACTATGTTCGTAAAGGCTATCCCGTGCCAATATCCAGTCAGGAGTTCCAGATTGGGCTCTCACAGCGTTTCAGCGAGCGGGATGGCATGTATTTCTTGCCAGACCAGGTGGCTGAATACGACAGAAAAAAAATGCACTCTGGTGGTATAGAGCAGGCCGTCATGTTTGTCAAAGATGAAGCAACAGCCATCCAGTGGCTCCGACAGCTCATCAAAGAGAAGCCTCAGACATTTCAGGATATCAACCCCCAATTCATGCAGCAGCTTGGTGGCTGGAGCAAAAATGAAGCCCAGCTCGATTTGCGCGAACTGCTGAACCAGAATTACCTCTGTTTCGACGGCAAAGAGCCTGTTCCGGAACAGATTCATGCCTATCTTTCATCAAATTGGAAAGAGCTTCGCAATCTGCCAAAGGATGACCCTTCGCTGCGGGCCAAAGCGCAAGACCGGTGGTATGTCCCCGACCCCAACAAGGCAGGTGACCTCGAAAAATTGCGCGAGAAAGCACTTCTTAAAGAGTTTAGTGAATACCAGCAGTTCCCCAAAAAGCTCAAGGTCTTCCGCCTCGAAGCCGTCCGCGCAGGGTTCAAAAAATCATGGCAAGAGCGCGACTATGCAACAATTATTGCTGTCGCCGAAAAAATTCCAAATAACGTTCTCGAAGAAGACCCAAAACTGCTCATGTGGTACGATCAGGCAATAACAAGAATAGGAGAATGAACCACAACTGGGTACAAAACATTCATTAAGGAGATGCAAATATGAATATCAACGCCAGTATCATTGACCAGCGGGTTACAGGTATAATTGAGGATCACCCTGAGTGGCTGCTGGCAGGTAATGACCTGAACAAGCAAAAGTCAGAGGCATTTGTGCTGTTATGTATTGCAACATGCCTTGACGTGCCAATGGATGAAGCGTCCGAGTTGATTACTGAAGGCGGCAATGACGCAGGTGTTGATGGTCTCCATGTAGGTGAGGTGGAAGATGGAGAGTTTTTAGTCACGATATTTCAGGGAAAATACAAGGTAAAAGACCTGAGTGGGGAAGCAAATTTCCCTGAAAATGGCGTTCAGAAAGCTGTTGATACCATTCAAGTGCTTTTTGATCCTTATCGTAAAGTATCTTTAAACGAAAAGATAGCGCCAAAGATTGAGGAAATCCGTTCTCTTATTCGTGACGCATATATCCCCAATGTCCGTGTTATTTTGTGCAACAACGGTGCCCAGTGGACAGCTCAGGCTGACAATTGGATAAATGAGGCGAAAAAGGATTATGGAGACAAAGTTGATTTTGTTCATTTCAATCATGACTCCATTGTCAACATACTTCAAAGAAGCAAAAAAGTTGATACCACATTGACGCTGAGTGGCCAGGCGATTGTCGAAGATATGAACTACATGAGAGTTTTGGTCGGACGTGTTTCTGTTCAGGAAATCCACAGGCTTTTCAACGATCATGGTGACAAGCTTTTGGAACGGAACATACGCCGTTACCTTGGCCTTCACACCAATCGTGTTAATACAGCTATTCATAAAACACTCTGTGACCCACAAAGGTCAGATAAATTTTATTTTTATAACAATGGTATTACCGTGGTCTGTGAAAAGTTTGACTATAACGCGTTTCAAAAAACGGACTATAAGGTACAGTTGAAAAATATGCAGGTGATCAATGGCGGTCAGACTTGTAAAACGATTCAGGAGACTTTGAATAGTGTTTCGACCAACATGATCGGTGAGTCTGCCTATGTCATGATTCGTGTATATCAGCTTGCGGAGACACATAAAGATTTCGTACAAGATATCACGTACGCTACAAACAGTCAAAATCCTGTTGATTTACGAGACTTGCGTTCGAATGACGACATTCAAAAACAACTTGAGATCGGAATTTCAGATCTTGGTTATACCTACAAACGTCAGCGTGAAGAGGGTGGTGGTGGTTCAAATGTTGTTACGAGTTCCATTGTTGCGGAATCGGTTCTTGCGATATGGCGGCAAAGACCGCACCAGGCAAAATTTCGGCGCAAAGAGCACTTTGGGAAACTCTATGAGGATATTTTCAAGGATTTGAACGCATCACAAGCGCTTCTTGCTGTTCTGATGTTTCGTGCAGTTGAAAACGAAAGGAAGCGTCCTACATCTTTGACTCCACCAGATTTTTTGCCTTATGCTTCACACTACATTTCGATGTTGATCGGTCGAAAACTGCTACATGACATGGGCGTTTCACTTTCAGAGGTTTCTCATCGAAACTTCAATGAAATCCTAAAGAAGTTTGAAGATAATGAAGCTGCTTATCGTGCCAATGCAGTGGGAGATGTGAGGGATGCATTGAAAGCCTGTTATGGATTAAGGGAAGTCTCATTACAACAACTTTCCGCAACGTTCAGGCGAGGTGATCTTCTTGAAATGCTTGGAGCTGTTGGATTGAGTGAAGCGTAAAACATTAGATACACCAATTGATGCAGGATTGCTTGAAATGACAAATCCGGGAAAACCCAATGCAAGCAATCAGAAATATGTCATTTCTCAGCATGGTTTTAGACTGTTGAAAGTATGGGAGGAGTCGAGTGACTAAGTTTGCTGCAGTTTATAATCAACTTAGTCACTGTACTCTGATTAAGTCGATGGGAATTGTTTGATATGGACAAAACCTGGCAATACAGCACCATCCACCACTCACCATGCAAGGTCATAGAAGAGCAAACCTTGTGGGGTCAAACGGTTTGCCGGGTGTGGTTGCCGAATCAGGATGCGGTTGTGCGTGTTCCCCGTTCTGCGTTTCAGCCGCTGAACGTTTTCCTGCGGCCTGAGATTGAGGCTCATCGCATTGGATATATTGCAGCGGCAGCAAAGGTGGCGGAGGTTCTGGAAGGAGGACGTAGTGCTTCTGATGGCCATGTTCTGCTGGCTCCGATGGAGTCAAACGTGATTCCGCTCCCGCATCAAATTCATGCCTTGTCAAGAGCGGTTTCCGGTGACCGGGTTCGATATTTGCTGGCTGATGAAGTTGGCCTTGGCAAAACCATTGAAGCCGGCCTTATCATGCGGGAGCTTAAGCTTCGCGGATTGGTGCGTCGTACACTGGTGGTTGCTCCCAAAGGTTTGGCGACTCAGTGGGTCGCGGAAATGCATACGCACTTCAACGAACAGTTTCGGCTGGTGCTTGGTGATGATATCAGTACACTTCAGCGTTTGCATCCGGGATCGGAAAGTGGCAATTCACCGTGGTCAATGTTCAATCAGGTTATTGTTTCTCTGGATTCGGTAAAACCAATGGAGAAACGGCGGGGATGGTCGGCTGAACGAGTTGGAGCGTATAACCGCAGCCGCTATGAAGAGCTGATAAATGCTGGATGGGATCTGGTCATTGTCGATGAAGCTCACCGTTTGGGCGGCAGTACTGATCAGGTTGCACGTCACAGGCTTGGTCAAGGGCTGGCAGAGGCAGCGCCTTATGTACTGTTGCTTTCGGCTACTCCTCATCAGGGGAAGAGTGATGCTTTTCACCGGTTAATGAGGGTACTCGATAAGGAGGCCTTTCCCGATTTGGAGAGTGTGTCGCGTGAACGGGTGATGCCCTATGTGATCCGTACTGAGAAACGAAATGCTGTAGATGCCGACAATAAACCGCTTTTCAAGCCTCGCCGGACGCAGTTGATCGCGGTATCATGGGAGCCACGGCATCATCTGCAGCAAAGCCTCTATGAAGCGGTGACCGAGTATGTTCGTGAAGGGTATAATCAGGCAATCCGCGACAAGAAACGGCATATCGGCTTTCTCATGATTCTCATGCAGAGGCTGGTGGTTTCAAGTACCCGCGCTATCCGCTTTACTCTGGAACGCCGTCTGGAAATATTGAAAGATGGTGAACGGCAAACCAGCTTGCGTCTTGATGAGAACAGTATTGGAAGTGATGAGTTCTATGATATGGATGCGGAGGAACTGCTCGATGAGCTTTTGACCTCGAAGGTATCGGCCTTGCAGAACGAAGCTCTCTTTGTTGAAACGCTGCTTGAAGCTGCCCGCAAATGTGAAGAGGCAACGCCCGATGCCAAAGCGGAAGCCTTGATTGAGTGGATATACCAGCTTCAGTCGGATGAGAACGACTCTGAGTTGAAGGTGCTGCTTTTTACGGAATTTGTGCAGACTCAGGAGATGCTGAAGCAATTTCTGGGAGATCGAGGGATTACGGTTGTAACGCTCAATGGTTCCATGAGCATGGATGAGCGGAAACGTTCACAGGATGCTTTTTGTCATCGTTCGAGGGTACTTGTTTCTACCGATGCCGGTGGCGAGGGATTGAATCTTCAGTTTTGTCATGTCGTCATCAATTACGATATGCCCTGGAACCCGATGCGGGTAGAACAGCGGATCGGACGTGTTGATCGCATTGGGCAGACGAAGGTTGTCAGGGCGATTAACTTTTTGCTTGAAGAGTCAGTGGAATATCGGGTACTTGAAGTGCTTGAAAAAAAGCTGGCAGTGATTTTCGAAGAGTTCGGTATCGATAAAACCGGGGATGTACTCGATTCTGCAGCCGCTGGTGAACTGTTTGATGAGCTCTTTACTTCCGCTGTTCTTAATCCTGAAGGGGTTGATAGTACGGTTGAACAGGGTGTGGAACGTCTTCGGCATGAGATCATTGATGTTCGTAACTCATCGGTTCTCTACGGCATTTCTGACGAACCTGATCTTCAGGCGGCAGAACGGCTACGCTCCCATCCTCTGCCTCACTGGCTGGAGAGGATGATAGTCTGCTATCTGAACGCATATGGAGGCAAAGCAACACAAAAACGCACCGGGTGGGAGTTGACCTGGCCTGATGGCGATGTCTCTCATCGGTGCGTATTCAGCTCCAGAGATGCACAAAACAAGCCGGATACACTGTTGCTTAATCTGGAAAATAATCGACTTCGAGGGCTTGCACTCAACTTGCCGCAAATTATGGCTGCTCAGCCCATACCTTGCTTCTCCTTAAGTGGACTGCCTCCAACGATTTCAGGTTTCTGGGCTCTTTTTGAAATCCGCCTGCAAGCAGGGATGCACCAGCAAAGTCAGCTTATAAGAATCCCTCTCGTTCGTCGTCGCTACATCGCGGTTTTTCAGAGTGAAGAGGGTGACGTCTTTATGCCGACTGCCCGCCATATTTGGGATTCATTACAATCAGAAGAGCTGAAGGTACGTACTTCCATGGAGCCAGATCAATCAATTGTCATATATAACCGTCTTCTGAAGGTTTGTGAAGATGAGGGTAAAGAGTTGTTTGATGCATTGCAGCAAGAACATCAATCAGCTATTGATCGTGAAGAAGAGCGGGGGGATGTTGCGTTCAGTGCCCGGAGAAGGGCTATAGAAAGAGCTGGATTACCGGAGGTACGTCATTATCGGACAACGCAGAGTAATATTGAGGAGGCCGGTTGGCGCAAAGAGCTTCAGTCAGCAAAGCAGGTAGTTCCGGAGATTCGTCCGTTGCTGCTCATGCGCATCATGAAGGGAGGCTCACAGTGAAGAGCTGGAGAGAGAGTATTCTGAACGACTTTGTGCCGAATGTGAGCCGCCTCACTCTCGTTGCGGACCCTGACAGCCTGTTAACGGAAGAGACTCTCTCGCTTGAGCTGCGCCGTCGTGGTTTTGAGCTGATTGAATTCAATGATCCTGTTGAGTTTCGATATGCCTATGAATCAAAATACCGTGCAATTTGGGACAAGGGTGAGCATACAGATTTAGTGGTTATTCTTCGACTTCAGGATACAGAACTGGAATCTCTGCCTTATGACTTGCTGCAGGCCGGAAGAAAACTCTCGTTTAACCTTGGCAATCTTTTCCCAAACTTGAGCTACCCGGTTCTTGAGCAACTGGATCGCTCGTTTCTGGATGCATTGTTCGAAGCTCAGCATACATTTTCACCTGACCGTATGGGTGACAATGCGACCAGGGATTTTATCCTGCGCCATGTTTTCAGGGTTGCAGCAGAACTGATTGTATCCGATGTCGATCTGCTCAGGGTTCTGCTTCGCCTGCATTACAGTAAAATTGCTCTTCCTGAAATTTTGGCCCTTCGTCTGGTCCAGCAGCTCCGGGGGCAAGCAGGGTTTCATGAATGGCCACTGGATGTTATTGTTTCGGATGAGGAGGCTTTTTTTGCATTCCTTCAGGAGCGGTGGCCACTCTTTCTGGGCAGAATCAGTGATGACAGACAGCTTCGTGAAATTCCCATGAAGTACCGGGGGCCAGACTATCTTCCTTTTGATCATCATGACATACGGGTTTACATCGACAATCTTTTTGTTGAAGGGAAATTGCATCCAGTTCAAAAACCTGGAGTCTCCATTGATGTATCGTCCTGGATTCGGAGCGGTATTGTTGACTCAGGAACGGCTGATCAAACGTTACGGATTTCCCGGCTTTTTGAGATTATTGAAAAAGAGATGCCTGTCGAGGATTGCCGTTATTCTGATTGGATTACTTATGCCTTGAAATGGGCGGAACTGACGGCATTGGTTCATTGCGCTGAGGATGAGGAACGTAAAACACGGTTGCTGCAAATCGGTGATAAACTGAATGCCGCCTTTCCTCAATGGTTAAGCTCCCATTATTCAAGTATCATCAATCTATCGCCAAAAAATCCGGCGATGCTGCACCATGTGCCAAGAGGTCTGGCCCGAGAACTCGATGATGACAAAAAAAGTCGTGTTGCACTGCTCGTTATAGATGGTTTATCGCTGGATCAGTGGGTCTCTGTTCGTGAGATTCTCCGGGTTCAGAACAGCAGTTTAATCATGAGGGAGTCAGCGGTGTTTGCCTGGATTCCAACATTGACCTCGGTGTCAAGACAGGCGATTTTTTCAGGCAAGCCGCCACTCTATTTCCCGGCGTCAATACAGTCTACAAATAGTGAGAGTAATCTCTGGAAACAGTTCTGGGAGGATGCTGGACTCTCTCGTCTTGACATCGCCTATCAACGAGGTCTGGGCGATGGCGATGTTTCAAGCACTCTTGAAGCGACAGTGCATCCCGGTAAAACAAGAGCACTCGGGCTGGTCGTGGACAAAGTTGACAAGATCATGCATGGTATGCAGCTCGGTGCGGCAGGTATGCACAATCAGATCAAGCAGTGGTGTCAGGGAGGGTTTCTCAATTCGCTTATCGATTATCTTTTGCTTCATGGTTATCAAGTCTGGTTGACCTCTGATCATGGCAATATTGAGTGCCAGGGCAAAGGTCGTCCTTCTGAAGGTGTCATTGCTGAAACCCGTGGCGAACGGGTTCGTGTCTATCCGACGCCTGAACTTCGCACAACGGTCGCTCGTGAATTTCCTTTTGCCAGCGAGTGGCAACCGATCGGGTTGCCTCAGGGTTATTTCCCGCTTATTGCCAGCGGCAGGGATGCATTTGTTACTCCAGGAACGGCAATTGTCGGGCATGGAGGCGTTTCAATCGAAGAGGTTATTGTTCCGCTGATAAAGTTTGAGAGGGGTTTATAACATGAGCAAGCGCCATGAAAAACTGGGGATCAAGCAGACCATTCAGAAAGAGTGGATGGACAGGACGTTGAGAATGGTGCTGGCAGGAATGACTGAAAAGGAGATCCGCCAAGATCTTGACCAATATCTCTCCACGCAGAAGCAAAGCGGCGGTATTGGAGAGCGAGGTCAAAAAACTTATGGGATGGCTATAGGGATACTTGCCTCATGGTTTGCTCCAGAAGATGATCTTCGCGGGTTTCGAGATGAAGCGTTGAAAATTGCGCGTGTAATTCCAGAAGAAGAGTGGCTGCCACTGCATTGGGCAGTTATTTCGGCAGCATATCCATTCTGGTTTAACGTCGCAAAACAGGTTGGCCGGCTATTCAACCTTCAGGAAAGTGTGACCCAGGTACAGATTTTTAACCGTATCAAGGAGCAATATGGAGACCGGGAGACCGTTGACAGAAATGCCCGGTACACCGTTCGGTCTTTTGTTGCCTGGGGTGTTTTGCAGGAATCAGGTGTCAAAGGGTGCTATAAAAAATCTGATACAAGAGCAATTCTCGATAAAATGCCAGCTCTTGTCATGTGTGAAGCGGCCTTGCATGCTCAGCCTGAAGGGAAAATGCAGGTCAGCCAGTTGTTACACAATCCCGCATTATTTCCGTTCCGGCTGCCATCTTTGACCGGCGATTACATCTCGGGCAACTCAACCACCATTGCCGTTATTCGTCATGGTCTGGATGATGAGATATTGACTATTGTTCAATAGTACCTCGATTCAATATGCCAAGTGAACAAGATTATCAGAATCACCCAGTTTTTGCTCAGTTGGAGCATTACATCTCATTCTATGAGTCTCTGGCTTATTCGGTATTCTCGTTTATTCCCGGTGGAACAAGTGCTATTTGCAATATTGATTCAAACGTATATTCATCTATGCAAGGGACATTAGCATCAATCCATGCGATTCTTCAATGCGGAAAAATCAATGATGCCTATGCTTTGCTTCGGAAGTACTATGATGCTGCTATAATCAATATTTACTCCAATCTGTATCTTGAGGATCACTTCAGCATTGAAAACTTTGTTGTTCAGCATATAGAGAATTGGCTGAACGGAACAGTTCGTCTCCCTGAGTACCGAGTGATGTCTCAATACATTCGAACTTCACACAGAGTTACGCCTATTTCTGAGCTTATTTATTGTGATGAGCGATACAAACATTTGAGGGATCGTTGCAATGACCACACTCATTACAACTTCTATTATAACTTGCGCCTCAACGACATAGAGGTAGACCTGTCAACACGTATCAAGGCATTGGATGTCTTCGCCAGTGATGTGCGAGATGTAATGATTCTGCATGTCGCCTATCTGTTCTTCGCAAAAGAGTACTATATGGCATCGGACGACTATATTGGCTGTTTGGATTGTGGTGTAACGCCAGAACCCGATTCGCAGTACTGGGTTGCCCCCTTTGTTCAGGATTTTTTTGATCACATTGTAACGTTATATCGACCGGATATTGCGGCTCGAATCAGAGAAAATACGAGCATGCATTTGAAATAAAGTTTTCATCTTTTTCAATGGCCAAAACTTCATCGTCAGTCAAAGATGCGAACTCTTTCTGGTGTCGGCGAGGAGGAAGTTTTATACCGTTTTGGGTGATGAACATGATGCGGGATCGCGCCTCAAGCATAATCGATAATTGTCGAAAAATGGATGTTGATGTCGAATTCCTATACGCCATGACGCTTATTGTCGAATTAATGTGAAGCTTTTTCCGCTCACCGCTACTTACGACTACTCCACTTCAAACGTATAACCCCTCCGGTTCCGTTGCGCATCATGCGCTTTTAACCCCCTACGTCAATCATACCCGGAGTCCCGGATGGAATCCGACCGCAGGCCATTTATTCCAGCCTGCCGGCGGGTCTATCGTAAGCTATACTGGCTTCACGTACAGCAATCCGTAAGGTAAGCTGCGGGTGCCTGACCGCTCCAATCCGATCTGAAAAGACATTGTCAGTGGGTCATCCTTTTTTCCCCTCATTTTTATGGCGGGCATTCTCCTGTTCATTTCCTCTACTCTATACCGTCCTTTGTGGGTTCTCATCTTCGAAACCGGGTGAAAAATGGCTTGGCGATGCTATCAGAAGATTGAGGCTGCCGCCGGCAACTCCTCCCGCTGTCGCTGGGGCGGGTAGCCGGTGGAGGCAGCCCGGCGTTCAAGTCATGCAGTCAGACCGTCCTCGCTTGTTCCCTGTTGCTGTAGTGCACGTTCGCATTGCATCAATCTCTAACCTACGGAGGCGTTATGTCAGTCACTGTCTATGAAATCATCACCGGTCAGATGATTGCCCAGCTTGAAAAAGGCGTTGCACCCTGGCGTCAGCCCTGGAGCGTCGGTTTACCGAAAAACCTGGTTTCAGGGAAGGTTTATCGTGGTATCAACCTCTTTTTACTCTCCACGGCGGGGTGCGAATATTTCCTGACAAGAAATCAGGCTGAAGAACTGGGCGGTACCATCCGCAGCAAAGGGCTCCCGGTTGTTTTCTGGAAGATGCTTGAAAGAGAAAACAAGAAGACCGGCGAGAAGGAGCTTACCCCTTTTATGCGCTATTACAAGGTTTACCCTGCCAACGGTGTTGACGGCCTTGATGTCCCATCGCCCATCGGAGAGAAAAACAGCTCAATCGAAAGAGCTGAGGCAATTATCCAAAGAATGCCGAACCGGCCGGTGATCAATTACGGCGGAAACGATGCCTGTTACATCCCGTCTCGAGGGTTCCGGGACGCTCTCGACTAACTCTACAAACTCCTCTCCGAATTGACTGACAAAA
>NZ_MPJE01000001.1:0-4297 GCF_001975465.1 Chlorobium sp. KB01 | reverse complement strand
TCAATTTGATATTCTTTTACGAAGCAGAGCTTCGGGGAATTGACCCTTAGAGATTAAAAGACCTCTCTTCATAGCAAAATCAGCACCACCCCCGGAGAATCAAAGTCCCGGAGCATTCCTGATGGGCATTTTTTGCGGCATCACTACCGACCGGCGGCGATATTTTTTATTCCACGCCTGTATGCCAAAAGCCTGAAAAACACGATTTCCTGTTTTCTGTCCTGTGATTTTCAAATATTTCCCTTCCGCTATCGGTGTGCCCGGCCGAACATCGGCCTTAGTGATATCCACCTGCCAGGTTCCCTTTTTAAAATCTCTTATAACAATCCGGCTTCGGCTTTTATTGATCGCTATAACCTTACCGCCAAGAAGTCCTTTTTCGGAGTGACTCCAGCGATGTTCATTGGCATAGATCAGGTTATGATAGATATGAACATTTTCGATAAGGTATCGATGGATATATCCGCCGATATCGACGGTATTCAGCGCCGCGCAGAGCAGCACGCTTGCAAGTACCGAGCCTGCAATCACCCTCAGGGTAGGGTAGCGATACCCTTTGCTGGTATGGCGGAATCCGAAATAGGCCACAAGCGTAAACAACGCAAGTGCCGTCAGCCACAAATAGGGTATACGTGCAAAAAACTCTCCAATAAGCGGCCGTTCGGCAAAGAGTCGGTAGAGATAAACATGATCCTCAATAAAATCATGGTCGATAAATACATAAACAGCCGTTGCCATGGAGAGACTGCCGGTTATAACAGAGAGTAACGCAAGCATCCAGAATCCTGCCTGCCTGAGAAGAAAGTGCCATCGGGGAATAGGCACCACCTTTCTCTTCTCTATTTCAGCCATTATTGACTCAGATCGTTCCTTATACATCCAAATGACAGCTAACGCCTGTTACGTGAAATTATTGTTTGTGAGAAAAGAGAGTGCCATTCACTCTCTGATACGCACGGGAGATGGCGTTCCTTTCGCACTGAAAAGAGTCGCTGAGAGCTGACCCGGAACCTCATCTCCCGTCCAGAAGGTGTTTTATTTTTTTCTTTGCCCTGTTAATCAGCGTCGCCACTGTCCCCTGCGGGATCTGCAGAATATCCGATATCTCCTCATAACGTTTATCCTCAAAAAATTTCAGGATAATTATTTCGCGACTTCTCGAATCAAGCCGGTCCAGTGCCCTGCGCAGGTCGTCAGGAGTATGAGCCTGATGATCTTCAACAATCAGATCGAAATCATCGATAACTTTTTCAAAAAGAAAGAGATCCTTCTCCTGCTCCACGAGAAATGGACGGCACCGCTCCTTCCTGAAGGCTGTGACGATTTCGTTGTGGGCAATTCTGTATATCCAGGATGAAAAACGGAGTGCAGGATCGTAATCATTGAGATGCAGATAGCTCTTGATGAATATCTCCTGCAGAAGATCCTTTGCTATTGCTGAGCTCCTGCATCCCATCCGGAAAATATATCGCAACAGGGCGGCCTCATAGCGAGCGACTATGGCAACAAACTCCTGCTTGTTTTCAAGCGTTCGGGCAACCAGCTCCTGATCGGTACATTGCTTCTCTGCCGGATGTGGTGATCTACTGGTCATATACGGTAAAACAGCTGATTACATCAAAAAAAGAGTGCGGCCTCTTCGGCACTCACTTCCCGGCACTATGGTTCAGACTCAACAGCGTTCCGTTTGAGTACCAAAGCCATATAGAGCACAATAAACAGATTAACCAGCACAAAAACGATCTTGATCCATGTAACTCCTTTCAGCAACTCATAGAGTTCAATCGGAAAATATACTCCGCCACTCAGAAGGGCAAACCATTCGGCCCAGCGCCGGGCAAACCACAGGCCGCAGGCTTCAACAAAGCGCAAATCCGCCCATCAGTCAGATTGCCTGCTGCTTCAATAAATATTTTAGGGCTGTTCTTTGCGGGACTGAAATGCGCATGAGCTATCAACTGCTCAGCGACAATCTGTATGTTCTGATGAAGAAGGGAAAAGACCGACAATCCGGCCAAAAGAATCAATACCCCTTTGGCGGCCTCAAAAATCGCTAACGCCCTGAGACCCTTTTTTATTTCGATTTTCAGCTTCATATAGCGCAGGAATATCCGGCACAAAGCAGCTCAACCCCGTGATCTGCTCCCCGATTACTTCTGATGAAACTGATCCGGATTCGGTCTGGACGTCGCGGGGAAAGCTTGAGAGAGCAGTCCGTGATCTGACGGCTTCAGGCCTGAACCGTTATGTATTACCTGGTAAAAGCTACCGGGCAATACATAACATAAAAAGATGCTACAGCCTGCTCACATGGAATCGCGAATTTCCTTCGCCTTGTCCGCCATGAGTTTCGCCTTGAGAAACCCCCTGTTCATACGGGCAATATTGACTACGGAAATTCCTTTCGGGCACTCCGCTTCACAGGCATAGGTGTTGCTGCAGTTGCCAAAACCAAGCTGATCCATACAGGCTACCATCTTCTGCACCCGCTTTTCAGCCTCTACACGCCCCTGCGGCAAAAGAGCGAGATGAGAGACCTTTGCTCCGATAAAGAGCATGGCGGCAGCGTTGGAACAGGCGGCCACACAGGCCCCGCAGCCGATGCAGGCGGCGGCATCAAAAGCCGCATCGGATTTCGATTTCTCAACAGGAATGGTATTGGCGTCAGGCACACCTCCGCTATTAACCGATACATAACCGCCAGCCTGGATCACTTTATCAAACGCACTCCTGTCGACAATGAGATCGCGGATGACCGGAAAAGCCTTTGCCCGCCATGGTTCGATATGGATCGTCTCCCCGTCCCTGAAAGAGCGCATATGAAGCTGGCAGGTGGTTACCCCCTTGACCGGCCCGTGAGGCCTCCCGTTTATATAGAGGCTGCATGTACCGCAAATACCCTCCCGGCAGTCGTGGTCAAAGGAGACCGGGTCACCGCCGCTCTCAATAAGCTGCTGGTTGAGGATATCAAGCATTTCAAAAAATGAGCTGTCGGAAGAGATCCCTGATACCTCGTAGGAAACCATACCGCCTTTGGCCTCCGCATTTTTCTGGCGCCAGATCTTCAGCGTAAAATTCATATTATCCTCTATTTATAGCTCCGCTGGGAGAGCTTGATCTCGTTGAATTGAAGTTCCTCCCTGTGCAGCACTGCATCACGGCCGGTGTATTGCCATGCGCCGACAAATGCGAACTTCTCATCGTCGCGCAAAGCTTCACCATCACTGGTCTGGTACTCCTCCCTGAAATGACCACCGCACGACTCTTTTCGCTGCAGGGCGTCGCGCACCATAAGTTCGCCGAGTTCAATAAAGTCAGCAACCCGGCAGGCCTTTTCGAGTTCAGGATTATATTCATCCAGACCGCCCGAAACCTTTACTCCCCGTGCATACTCCCTCTTCAGATCGGTAATGAGATAGAGGGCTTCGGTAAGGCCCGCCTCATTTCTGGCCATCCCGCAATACTCCCACATGATCTTGCCGAGACGGCGATGGAAGTGATCAACCGACTCCTTGCCCTTGTTGTTATGCAGTTGCTTCAAGCGATCAGCAACCCCCTCTGCGGCGGCAGTGAATTCGGAAGCAGCAGGATCAAACCGCGGTGTATGAATCTCGGATGCAAGATAGTTGCCTATCGTATAGGGCAGCACAAAGTACCCGTCGGCAAGCCCCTGCATAAGCGCAGATGCCCCGAGACGGTTGGCTCCGTGGTCGGAAAAATTACACTCCCCGGCGGCAAAGAGTCCCGGAATGGTCGTCATCAGCTCGTAATCAACCCAGAGACCGCCCATGGTATAGTGTACCGCAGGATAGATCATCATCGCGGTTTCATAGGGTGATTCAGCAACAATCTGCTCGTACATCTGGAAGAGGTTGCCGTATAACGCATCAATGGTATCATGCCCCTTGCGCTTGATGGCATCGGCAAAGTCCAGATAGACCGCCATTCCTGTAGCGCCGACACCATATCCGGCGTCACAACGCTCTTTGGCCGCCCTTGAGGCAACATCCCTCGGCACAAGATTTCCGAAAGCAGGATAACGGCGCTCAAGATAGTAATCCCGATCCTCCTCGGCGATGTCGGATGGTTTGATATCCTTATGGCGCAGCCGCTCCACATCCTTTAATTTTTTCGGCACCCAGATTCTGCCATCGTTGCGAAGGCTTTCACTCATCAGAGTCAGCTTTGACTGAAAGTCGCCATGCACCGGAATACAGGTGGGATGAATCTGGGTAAAGGCAGGGTTGGCCATAAAAGCCCCTCTCTTGTAGGCACACCATGCCGGAGTCACATTGGA
>NZ_MPJE01000011.1:0-22994 GCF_001975465.1 Chlorobium sp. KB01 | reverse complement strand
AGACTGGAAATGAGACAGAGTCTCGATTGCCAACAGATTTCGACAACTACAGGTAACATCAACTCGCTAACTCAACAAGGCATTTTCTCCATTTCCATCTGAGGCAAAACATACTCGGTGTGTACTCGGTGACGTTGTTGAATAGCGATAACAAAAGGAGCTGAAACGCACACCGTATGGGGTCCACTTCAGCCCACTTCAGCCTGACTGAGCCAAACGGTTTCGTTTTCCAGACGAACTTCAATCGTTGCGTTTCCATCGCTGGTACTGTAAAGCAAAAATGAGCCTCCAGCAGGGATAACCTCTTTTTTCTTCATGGCGCCTATACCGTTTTAAAAAGATTCTGGTTGTGCTTTTTCCTGCCGCATTTTTTCGACTATGCATGCCTTTGGTCGCAATCGAGTGGCGCGTATATTATAAGTGAATTTATGTAAAACCAGTTATATATCCACCAAAGAGTGACGGTTAAAGTGTAGAGCGAAAGGTTGTTTTTGTGCCGGGCTGGAGCCCGGCGATCCCTGGCTGTAAACGAAAAAAGACTTACAAGCGTTGCCTGTAAGTCTTTTTTCGTTTATGTGCACTCGGAAGGAGTCGAACCTTCAACCCACTGATTAAGAGTCAGTTGCTCTGCCATTGAGCCACGAGTGCAACGATTTTATTTTACTGGTGCCAGAGGCGCAACCGGCAGAGTCGGCGCTGCGGGAGTCGCAGGGGCCGGAGCTGCAGGAGCTGCTGGCAAACTTTGCTGAAGAACACTTTTAACAGGAGCCCTCTCGGACTCTTTGCCCGGAAGGGTGAACTGTGCAATAAAGCAGATACCCATTACCAGACCGGCAAGAATAGCAGTCATCCTGCTTAAAAAATCTCCGGTACGCCGCACACCGAGCGTCTGAACGGTTCCCATGCTTGCCATTCCACCGGTAAGGCCACTGCCGCTTTTGGGGCTCTGCAGCAGAATCACACCGACCAGAAGGATCGCTGCGAGTAAAGCGACAACCACAATGAAAACATGCATTTCCGGCAGCTTTAATAAATTTGCAAATATCGTATCTTCAAATGATGAAGGCCTTAATTTAGCAACTTTTAAAAAATATCCAAGCCGTGTTTTCAGATGCCGGGAAATTATTGGTGATTGCAGGAGCCGTCACCGTAGTGGTCGGGCTCTTCATGATGGCATCAGGTAAAACAGGCCTGTCAGGGTGGTTCAACTGGTTCGGATCGCTTCCTTTTGACATGAAAATCGAAAAGAAGCACTTCCGCTTCTACTTCCCTCTGGGGAGCTCAATTGTAATCTCGTTACTCCTCAGTATGCTCTTCTATTTTTTCAATAAATTTATCCGTTAACCATTCCATGCCCGACACAGTGAAGAGAGAAGCCCGCAGTGCAACGGTCAAGAGAACAACCAAAGAGACCGATATTTCGGTAACCGTAACGCTTGACGGCACCGGCACAAGCTCCATCAGCACCGGCGTGGTCTTTCTCGATCACATGCTGACCAACTTCAGCCGCCACTCGGGATTTGACCTTGCAATCGAGTGCAAGGGCGATATTGACGTTGATGATCATCACAGTGTTGAGGATATCGGCATTGTGCTCGGCAGCGCCATCAATGAAGCGCTTGGTGACAAGCGGGGCATTCAGCGCTATGGCTGGGCGATCATACCCATGGATGAGGCACTTGCCCGCTGTGCGCTTGACCTTGGCGGACGGAGCTATTGTGTTTTCCATGCAGAGTTCAACCGCCCGGTGATCCAGGGGCTCTCAACCGAGATGGTGCATCACTTCTTTCTCTCGCTTTCGGAGAGCCTGAAGGCCAATATCCACCTCTCTGTCCTTGAGGGGCAGAACACCCATCACAAGATCGAGGCGATCTTCAAATCCTTCGCCTATGCGATGAAACTGGCAGTTGCCGTAACCGGCAGTGCGATACCTTCAACGAAGGGTACCATTTAATACTGTTGATCTGAGAGCCATCAAACAGAAAACCCCCGAGCAATCAGGGGTTTTTCTGTTCTTCATCCTTGTTGTCCCTGAAGTCCCTGCTGTCCTTTTCCTCCAACAAACACAAAACCCCCGGTCGATCGGGGGTTCTGGTAAAAAAGCAATCAACCGCTCTTACTTCGCGTAGGCAATCGAGCGTTTCTCACGGACAATGGAGACCTTGATCTGACCGGGATACTGCGCTTCCGATTCAATTTTGTGCGCGATATCGTGGGCAAGCACATCGGCCTGTGAGTCGCTTACATTGTCACCTTCAACAATAACCCGTATCTCCCGTCCGGCCTGCAGTGCATAGGTTTTCAGCACACCGGGGAATCCTTTGGCTATCTCCTCAAGGCTCTCAAGGCGCTTGACGTTGCCGTCAGAGGTTACTGCTCCACGGGCACCGGGCCGGGCGAGTGAGATAACATTGGCTGCGTCAACGAGCTCGGCGATAGGCGTCTCTTTATCGACATCACCATGGTGAGCGCCAACGGCATTGATTACGGTTGCTGACTCATTGAATTTTTTCAGGAAGGTCATACCGCTGATCGCATGCGGCTGATCGCTTTCGGGAAGCACCAGACCGATGTCGTGCAGGAGACCGGCCCGTTTTGCCTGACGGGCATCGAGCTTGAGTTCGGCCGCCATCAGACCGGCAAGCATGGCAACCTCACGGCTGTGCAGGAGCAGGTTCTGGCCGTAGACGGTGTAGTACTTCATGTGACCGATAAGGGAGACAATCTCGGCCGGCATATCGGAAATCTGAAGCGAGGCAAGCGCCTCTTCTCCGGCACTCATGATGACATCGTCAATCTCCTTTTTGGCATCGGCATAGGCCTTCTCGATAGCCACCGGGTGAATGATGCCGTCAACCAGCAGCTTCTGGAGCGTGAGCTTGGCAAGCTCACGGCGCAGGGGATCAAAACAGGAGAGAATAACCACCTCGGGAGTGTCGTCAACAATGATATCGACTCCGGTAGCATTCTCGAAAGCCTTGATGTTGCGTCCCTCACGGCCGATAATCCGGCCCTTGAGCTCGTCGCTCTGGATATGCACAACCGAGAGCGCGTTTTCGGTCGCCTGCTCGAATGAGATCCTCTGAATGGCGGTTAACAGGGTTTTCTCGGCAAGACGGCCGGCATTCAGCTCTGCCTCTTCATGAATCTGGTGAATGGTTTCAGTCGCCTCTTCACGGGCTTTGGAGACCATGTTGTCGATGAGCATCTGGCGGGCCTCTTCAGACTGAAGATTGCTGATGCTCTCAAGACGCTGGTTCTGCTCAATAATGGTGCGGTCAAGTTCTGAGGAACGAAGGGTCACCAACTCCATGGTCTGGTCGATCTCCTTGCGCTGATCCTGCAGCTTGCGCTCCATATCGCGAACATCCTGAAGCTGCTTTTTAAGCTGGGCCTCCTTCTGCTGCATCTGCTTCTGAAGCTGGTTGTATTTGTTGTTCTTGATGACCACCTCCTGGTCAAACTCGCGCCGCTTCTTCTTCCACTCCTGGTTTACTTCGCTGACCTTGAGTTCCTTGTATTCGTTGGCCTCTTTCTGGGCTTCCTGCACTATCTGCACGGCACGTTCCTCGGCTTCAAGAACCTTGGTTGTTCCGATACTTTCAAGAAAAAAACGTCCGATAAAAAAACCTGCTGCAAAAAAAACAACCGAAGCACTGACAATTAAAAACAGGTTTATAACTATACCCATTAAACTAACCTCCTTTTTGCTGCTCCCGAATTTTCAATAAGGGCGCACCGTTTTAAACAAAAAAAATCCGCACCATCAAGAGATGTGTAAGATCAAGAACCCGTTGTGCACGGTGGGTGCCTCCTTCGGATATTTTGCTTCCAATGGAGCGGTGTTTCCACTGCTCTTGAACAGTTCTGACCGGAGTCAGCAGCGTTCAACAAGGCCTGCAATCAAAACGAAGAGTCTGGCTCCCGATTTGTTGATGTTAGTTCTTTTACTTACAAGACACCCCAGGAAACTGGTGCGGAAATTTCTTCCTTTCAATGTAAAGGTTTATTGCAGATTTTGTTCCATAAAAACATTCAGATCGGCAATTTTCTGCTTCAGCGACGCTATCTCCTCTTCAAGTTCTATCTTTTTTTCGGCAAATGAAATGGCCGAAAGAACAGCAAGTTTGACCGGTTCAAACGTCGGGGCTTTTTCGGCAAAAAGTCGCATGATCCCGTCTACATCCCGGGCCGCCTTTTCCGTCAGATCCCGCCGTTCAACCCTTAAAGGATAGTTGTCACCATAAACATGTACATCAATTTTTTCCATCTCATTTTCGTTACAATGTCTGATCGTTTCTGAGTTCCATCTCTATTTTCTGCAAAATGAGGAGAAGCTTCTGTTTAACCTGAAGTTTTTCTGCAAAGGAGAACTCTCCTCCCGAACTCTCCGGCGCATCAGCGGCAGAGATTCCAACCGTTCCGGGCAGCTTGCATGATCTCAGTATATTCTGCAGACTTGACAGTTCAGATCGCAGCAAATCATTCTCTTTACGGCACTCTATAAGCCGGGCAACCAGATTTTCAATATTTCCCTCAAGGATGTTGACTTCACCCTTGATATTCAGCCCGTCAGAATCATGCATGGAACAAAGAGTATCAGACTTGTCGAATTACCGCACCAAGTTTACTCACGGCATTACTGCCTGCTTTTGAGAGAATATCGCTGATTCTTTCATCCTGCAGTGTTCCCGTATGATCGGCTATTTCAAGCGAGAGTGCGACACTGCGCTCCCCTCCTTCAGCTTCCGGGCGTTCAAAAAGATCGAACACACAGACATCCCTGATCAAAGCGTCACTGGAACGAACAACGTCCACAAGTGACTGAACGGTAACATTTTGCGGCAGAACAAGCGACAAATCCCTCTGTACAACCGGAAATCTGGATGGCGGCTCGTAGGTTACTTCCGGATTGAAGCAGCGTTCCAGAACTGCTGCATCAAGCTCGGCAATAAAAACCTCCTGCCCGATATCAAATTTCCCCAAAAGGTCTTTTTCGACCTGCTTGACAACGCCTGCCCTGTAAGAGCAGGACTTTCCACGCTCTGTCAGCTCCAGAGCAATGCTGACAGTTTTTTCATTATAAATATTCACCACTGATTTATCAAGCAAATTCAGCTTCTCAAGCAGCATCTCGACCGCACCCATAACATCATAAAAATCAGCCTTTTCCGGTGACTGGTTCCATATTCTGGGAAAACGGCTCCCGGTCATGGCAAGGAGGAGATACTCCTTTTCGCTGTAGGCGTCGAGCGGGGAGTTGGAATCCCCTTCGCTGCCGGGCAGCATGCTGAAGGCGCGGGCAACCTCAAAGAACTTCAGATCCCTGTTTCCGTGCCTGATATTGTGGCTGATAACCTTCAGAAAACCGGGAAGAAGGCCCGGACGGAGCACTTCAAGCCCTTCACTGATAGGATTGAGCACGGCGACCAGCTGATCGCTGAAGAGCGCGGCATCATCCCTCTTGATGAGCGGGTTGGTAAGAATCTCCCTGAAGTTCAGGCCGACCATGATGCTGCGGAGAAAATCGGGGAAATATTCCGGATTTTTCCGCGACTGCGGATAGATGGTCGAAAGCTGTGAAGAGGGCTGAATATTGTCATAACCGTAGAGCCGGGCAACCTCCTCGACCAGATCAATCTCCTGGGAGACATCCACCCTGCATGAGGGCACAAGAAAGGTGATCGACTCCGCTGTTCGGCTCTCGACTGAAAAGCCGATCCGCTCAAGCAGCTCGCTCATCTCGTCAGCCGGAATGGAGCTGCCGAGCAGTGCGTTGACCCTCTCGGGCCTCAGAACAACCCTGCGCAGTTCACTCTCCGAAGATCCGGACTCCTGGGCCGCTTCAACATGGCCTCCGGCAAGTTCAACAATAAGCGCAACCGCACACTCCGAGGCCCTTTTGACATTGTTCGGATCGATACCCCGCTCAAAGCGGTATGAGGAGTCAGAGGCAATACCCGCTTTTTTGGCTGATTTCCGGACCATGGAGGGCGAGAAACAGGCGGATTCAAGCAGAATATCAACGGTAGTGTCACTCACCGCTGAATCCAGTCCGCCCATAACACCGGCGAGGGCGACCGGCTTTTCACCGTCGCAGATAACCGGCATGCCCGGCTCAACACGGCAGCACTCCTGATTGATGGCCGTAAACTCCCCCTGCATGTCGCTGCGCACAACCACCCGGCCACCGGCAAGCCTGGCGAGATCAAAGGCATGCAGCGGCTGGCCAAGCCCGTGCAGGATATAATTGGTAATGTCAACAATGTTGTTCTTCGACCGCAGCCCTATGCTTTCGAGCTTGCGACGAAGCCATTCTGGTGAGGCTGCAACGGTTACGCCACGAATGACAACAGCGGAATAGTATGGACAGGCAACAGCATCCTGAACGTCAACCAGTGATCCTGTTTTTGAAAATGAAACCGTTTTCCCCGGAGGATAGTGTATCGTTTCGCGTCCGGCAAGCTCCCTTGCAACGCCGAGATGGGAGAGTACATCAGGGCGGTTTGGTGTAACGGCAATATCGAGCACCACGTCACCCTCAAGATAACGGGCAAAGGGCACCCCGACCGTGCAGGATGCTTCAAGCTCCATAACACCGGAGTGATCAGCGGAGAGGCCAAGCTCATCGGCGGCGCAAATCATGCCGAATGAGCGCTCTCCGCGTATTTTCGAATTTTTTATAGTAAGGTTCTCGCCGTCAGGAAGCTTCAGCTTCGCTTTCTCTGTGGCAACCGGAACAAGCATGCCCGCCTTGACATTCGGGGCACCGCAGACAATCTGAAGCGGTTCATCTCTGCCGACATCAACCTTGCAGATGGTCAGACGCTCCGCATTGGGATGGGCTGCAACCTCATTGATCCTGCCGACAACAACCCGTTCATCGGGAAGCACGCTCTCTGTGACCTCCTCCACTTCAAGCCCGAGAAAGGTTAATTTTTCAACAAGTACGGGAATATCGGAAGAAAAAGAGGGGAGAAAATCTTTGAGCCAATTGACAGATATTTTCATAAGTGAGGAAAATCTGCATTCATGAATAAAAAAAGCCCTGTACCGGCAACGAACAGAGCTTTGAAACGCAAAAAGCGTGACCCCAACGGGATTCGAACCCGTCCCGCCACCTTGAAAGGGTGGTGACCTAACCGCTAGTCGATGGGGCCAAAAAACATGGGTGAATGAGGGGACTCGAACCCCCGACCTCCAGGGCCACAACCTGGCGCTCTAACCAACTGAGCTACAATCACCATAGAAAACCTACGGACTTTTATTTGTGCGCCCGACTGGACTCGAACCAGTAACCCTCAGCTTAGAAGGCTGATGCTCTATCCATTGAGCTACGGGCGCAACTTCAATCGCCAGAACATCTACCTGTCGGGGCGCCGAGACTCGAACTCGGGACCTCCTGCTCCCAAAGCAGGCACGCTACCAACTGCGCCACGCCCCGTTCTTTAACGGAAGGCCCAATATAGCACAAGAAGATTAATTACAAAAAAATAATTTACCCAAAAAAGCCGGATTCAGTGGCAGTGATGTGGCCGCCACAGGTAACTCCTTTCGAGGACTTCCCCGGCAAAAAAACGCACAGAATCAGTTAACGGCGAAAAAATCAGAAATGATCCGGCGAAGCTCATCATGCCATACCATTTCGACAGCTTCGGCAGGAGTAACGAGCTTTCGCTGCCGCAAATGCATTTCATCCCACTCGTCAAGTATCGTATCAATATAGAGCGGATAGACCTCAACAGAAAACTGTTTGCCGAACTTGCTGTAGCCGAACTGGCCGGCCTGCTGAGGGTGCACCACCCCGATCAGACCGGCCTCTTCGAGGGCCTCCTTTGCCGCGGACTCGGCCGGAGAGAAGCCGTTTTCAACATGCCCCTTCGGTATAATCCATCTTGTTGATTTTTTTGCGGTAATGAGGACCACCCTGCCTTCAAAAACAGGAATTACCGCCGATTGCTGGTATAGAGGCTTGAACCCTTCGTCCATAAGAGCGTTGTGTGATATAACCATTAATGCTTTTGCGATTACCCGAACAGTTGCACTCCCCCGGAGGGCCCTGAATACAAATATGCAATAAACGTAAAATACAACTGATTTTCTTATTTAACAGCTTGTGCGGCGTCAACGGTATGACTAATTTCATAATGACGATTCTTCTCAACAAAACCACTCATAAAACATGAAAGCAATCATTCCGGTTGCAGGTGTTGGCTCCCGTTTACGGCCCCACACATTCTCCCACCCAAAAGTATTGCTTAACGTCGCAGGCAAGCCGATTATCGGCCACATCATGGACAAGCTCATTGCCGCAGGCATTGATGAGGCTATTGTGATTGTCGGTTATCTGGGGTATATGGTTGAGGAGTGGCTGTTGAAAAATTACAGCATCAAATTCACCTTTGTCAATCAGCCGGACCGGCTCGGGCTTGCCCATGCAATCTGGATGTGCAAATTGTTTGTTGATCAGGAAGAGCCGCTGCTGATCATTCTTGGTGACACCATTTTTGATGTGGATCTCGATCCGGTACTGAAAAGCACGGAATCAACGCTCGGAGTAAAAGAGGTTGAGGACCCGAGACGGTTCGGCGTTGCTATAACCGAAAACGGAAAGATCCTGAAGCTGGTCGAAAAGCCTGACACCCCGATCAGTAATCTTGCTATTGTCGGCCTCTATTTTCTCCTCAAGGCCGGACCGCTCTTCAGAAGTATCGACCATCTGATTGAGCACAGTATCATGACCAAAGGAGAGTATCAGCTCACCGATGCCCTCGAACTCATGATTGAACGGGGGGAAACCTTCACCACCTTTCCGGTTTCGGGATGGTACGACTGCGGCAAGCCTGACACGCTGCTCTCCACCAACGAGATTCTGCTTGAAGTCATTAACCCGATCAAGGAGTATCCCGGATGCATTATCAATACACCGGTCTTTATTGCAAAAAACGCCCAGCTTGAAAATGCCGTTATCGGCCCCAATACCACTATCGGAGAGGGCGCCATTATCTCAAATGCCATTGTCAGGAGATCTATTATCGGCAATGAAGCCCGCGTAAGCAATATCATGCTGGATCAATCCATTGTGGGCAACAATGCGGTCATTACCGGCAACCCGCATGAAATAAATATCGGAGACTATTCAGAAATCCGTGTTGGCTGATAATGTGATAATTTATGACGGGCGCCCGTAAGAGAAGTTTGCATGGAAGCTTTTGAATTATTACATTTGAGCTTTATTTTTCTCTTGACACTCCCATTACCTATGGACACGGTGTCACAAGCTCTCAACAGGGGTTCTGCCCTCGAGCTTGCCGGAAGTTTTTCCGTGTCCAGGTCGTTTCCCCGTGAAATCCCCTTCACCCGAAAAGCTCTCCATTGAAGCAGTTTTTTTCTGTTGTTGCTGTTTTTCGTTTAACCAAAACATTATCGAAACATGTCACAGACCAGGTATTTCTTTACCTCAGAATCCGTATCAGAAGGACATCCGGACAAAGTTGCCGATCAGATTTCAGATGCCGTACTTGATGATTTTATCCGTCAGGATGCCAACTCCCGTGTTGCCTGTGAGACTTTCGTTACAACCGGTCAGGTTATTGTAGGCGGTGAAGTCACAACCAAGGGAATTGTTGATATCCAGAAAATTGCCCGCCAGGTCGTCAGCGAGATTGGCTACACCAAGGGTGAGTATATGTTTGAGGCGAACTCCTGCGGCGTGCTTTCCGCACTCCACAGCCAGTCACCTGACATCAACCGTGGCGTTGACCGCAAGGAAGAGATTACTGACGAGTTTGACCGCGTCGGAGCCGGTGACCAGGGTATGATGTTCGGCTATGCCTGCACCGAGACCCCCGAGCTCATGCCTGCTGCAATCCAGTTTGCCCAGCAGCTCGTCAAAAAACTTGCCGAAATCCGCAAGGAGGGCAAAATCATGACCTACCTTCGTCCTGATGCAAAAAGCCAGGTCACACTGGAATATGAAAACGAGAAAGTAAAACGTGTGGATGCGGTTGTGGTATCAACCCAGCACGATCCGGAACCTGCAGGCGTCAGCGAAGCCGAGTGGCAGGCTGTCATCAAGAAGGATATCATTGAGAATGTTATCAACAAAGTGATTCCGGCAAACCTGCTTGATTCGAACACCAAGCTTCACATCAACCCGACCGGTCGTTTTGAAATCGGCGGACCACACGGAGACACCGGCCTTACCGGTCGCAAGATCATTGTTGACACCTACGGCGGTGCAGCTCCTCACGGCGGCGGTGCATTCAGCGGCAAGGATCCTTCGAAGGTTGACCGCAGTGCAGCCTACGCTTCACGCCACGTTGCCAAGAACATTGTTGCAGCAGGTCTCGCAGACAAGTGCACCGTCCAGGTCTCCTATGCCATCGGTGTTGCCCGTCCGGTATCGATCTATATCAATACCCACGATACCGCCAAACAGGGTCTCAACGATGCCCGGATCCAGGAAAAAGCCGAACTGATCTTTGATCTTCGTCCGGCAGCAATCATCAAGCACTTCGGTCTTAACAAACCACAGGGATGGAGCTATCAGCAGACCGCCGCTTACGGGCACTTCGGCCGTGATATCTTCCCGTGGGAAAAAACCGACAAAGTTGCCGAGCTGAAGAAAGCCTTCAACCTGGCCTGAACAATTTCAACACCATTAAAACCCGATAAAGAAATGACAACAGTCGCAGAGGTGCTTGATTATAAAGTAGCCGATCTCTCTCTTGCCGAGTTTGGACGCAAGGAGATCGATATTGCTGAGAAGGAGATGCCCGGTCTTATGGCTATCCGGAAAAAATATGCAGGCAAAAAGCCACTGAGTGGCGCCCGTATTTCCGGATCCCTGCACATGACCATCCAGACCGCCGTGCTGATCGAAACCCTTGTTGACCTCGGAGCCGAGGTTCGCTGGGCGAGCTGCAATATCTTTTCCACACAGGATCACGCTGCCGCGGCTATTGCCAAGGCAGGTGTTCCGGTATTTGCGTGGAAAGGCGAAACCCTTGATGAGTACTGGTGGTGTACCCGCCAGATCCTTGAATTTGAAGGCGGAAAAGGGCCGAACCTGATCGTCGATGATGGCGGTGACGCTACCCTGATGATCATCCTCGGTTACAAAATCGAGAACAATCCGGAACTGCTTGAAAAAGCTCCGGGCAATGCCGAAGAGAAAGCGCTCTACCAGCAGCTCAGGGAGGTCTTCGAAGAGGACAACCAGCGCTGGCACAAGGTTGCTGCCGAGATGAAGGGTGTTTCGGAAGAGACCACCACCGGTGTTCACCGCCTCTATCAGATGATGGAAAAGGGCGAACTGCTCTTCCCTGCCATCAACGTCAACGATTCGGTTACCAAGTCGAAGTTTGACAACCTTTACGGCTGCCGCGAGTCACTGGCTGACGGCATCAAGCGTGCAACCGATGTTATGGTTGCCGGCAAGGTGGTTGTTGTGCTCGGCTACGGTGACGTAGGCAAAGGCTCTGCACGCTCCATGCGCGCTTATGGCGCAAGGGTGATTGTAACGGAGATCGATCCGATCTGCGCCCTGCAGGCAGCCATGGAAGGCTACGAGGTCGCCACCATGGATGACGCTGTCGGCGAAGGCAACATTTTTGTAACCACAACCGGAAACAAGGATGTTATCACGCTTGAGCACATGAAGAGGATGAAGGATGAGGCCATTGTCTGCAACATCGGCCACTTCGACAACGAGATCCAGGTGGAGCAGCTCAACACCTTTGCCGGAGCAAAAAGACTCAACATCAAGCCGCAGGTTGACAAATATACCTTTGCAAACGGCAACTCCATCTACCTGCTTGCCGAAGGCCGCCTGGTAAACCTTGGATGCGCTACCGGTCACCCCTCTTTCGTGATGAGCAACTCCTTCACCAACCAGACGCTCGCCCAGATTGACCTCTGGACCAACGAGTATGAGGTTGGCGTCTACAGACTCTCAAAAGCACTTGATGAAGAGGTTGCACGACTGCACCTCGATCAGCTCGGTGTCAAACTGACCGAGCTTACCCGTGAGCAGTCCGAATATCTCGGTGTACCTGTTGGCGGACCCTACAAACCGGAACACTACCGCTATTAAGGTTTCTGGTTTTTCAGAAGTAAACAAAAAAGGCAACCCGGAAAGGTTGCCTTTTTTGTTGCTGGGGCGGCAGGATTCGAACCTGCGGATGTCGGCTCCAAAGGCCGATGCCTTACCACTTGGCGACGCCCCAACTTGCGGCTCCGACCCTGCGGTCATAACCGGTGCCGAATATACGCACAATAAGAGAAACTCACAACCAGTGAGGGGGATAATGAACCTCTTCAAGCGGGATTACAACACCTCCGGGATTTTCTGAAATTTATACGCTATCTTGTCACTTCTCCTCTGCCATCTTATGAAACGACTGCGCAATGGTTAAAATTAAAATCTGCGGCATAACCCGCCTCTCGGATGCCCTGGATGCCTCCCTTGCGGGTGCGGATTGCCTCGGCTTCAACTTCAGCAGAAGAAGCCCCAGAGTGATATCGCCTGAAAACGCCAGAGCAATTATTGCACAACTGCCTCCGTTTGTTCAGTCGGCGGGGATATTTGTCGATCAATCACCTGAAGAGATCAATGAGATCTGCCGTTTCTGCGACCTGCAGATAGCGCAGCTTCACAGTGAGCAGTACACTCCGGCGGATGCACAATCCATACATGAAGCACGGGTAATACGGGTATTTCGTCCCGAAGAGGATTTTGATGTTGAGTGTGTGCGATCGTACGCCCGACAGAGCGGCACAAACACCTTTCTCTTTGACGCCTTCCGGCCCGGCATGGAGGGTGGAACCGGTGAAACTATCGGAACGGCGCTCGCCTCGAGAATCTTCAGTGAACTTGGAAGCTCCTGCTACACCATTCTGGCCGGAGGGCTGAACGAAACCAATGTCGCTGATGCAATCAGGCTCGTTCAGCCCTGGGCCGTCGATACGGCAAGCGGTGTTGAATGTGAACCGGGCATAAAGGATCCGGAAAAGATAAAGGCTTTCATCCGGGCAGTACGCCGCACCTCGATTTTATAAATGACGACCGGTCAACTTCTTCTCCCCAGAGAGCGGGAGCTGTAACAAATTCAAACGATGGCCTAAATGTTGCTGTAGGCCGCCACCTCTCTCTGAATAATCTCCGAAGCTGTGTCGGGCAGTTCAACCGTAATAAGATGTCCGCACTCGGGCACAGAGATAAAACGACCCTTTCCGGCCAGCTCGGTGAGCTTTTTGGCATTCTCGCTCGTCATGATTGCATCCCCTGCACCGGCAACAAAGAGCATGGGCCGGTCAACCGCGCGAACCATAGCCGGAACCGACTCGGTTATTTCAAATGAGGTTATCTGCCGGGTTGTCTGATCAATGGCTTCCGGAGCGCAGAATCCGAGACTCTTAAAGCCGATGAGGATATCATGCAGCAGTACGGTGTTTTTGGCCAGAACCAGCCGGGCAAAGATATAGGCGGGAAGCCACCAGGTGAGTTTGCGCAGCAGATTGTTGAATACGAAGGTAATCGTCGACGTGGCAAATGCCTGGATAAAGGCACTGTTCGGCAGGTAGCCGAAATTGAAAAAGGTCATTGAACGTATCAGCCCGGGATGAGAACGCGCATAGTCAAGCGCCACAAAAGGACCGAAGGAGAATGCGGCTATATGAAACTTTCCAAGGCCGAGTTTTGTAACCAGCTCGTGGAGATCATGAGCAAAAAAATCGATATGGTAGTGGTTCCTCGGATCGTTGTCCGACCAACCGTGACCGCGCATATCGTAGGCTATGGTCCGGATCCCCTGCTTGTTGAGTGCGGCGATCTGATGGTGCCACCACATCCACCAGCAATCCCAGCCGTGAATCAGTATAACCGTTTGTGCTGCATCTTTCGGCCCTGAATCATGATAGTGATGTACAATGCCGTTAAGTTCAATAAAACAACTCTTCTCCATCAGGGAGAGTTCGTACGTTGCCCGTTTGGCAGCAGCCGAATCTGATGAAGCCTGAAGATCGAGGAGTTCCTGACGGTACCGGGAAAATTTCTCTGTGGGGGGTAACTGCTGGTGTACCATAACACGTATCAACTTATAGTGAGTAGAGATATGGTCTTCTATTTTTTAAATATACAAAAACTTGACACTCACTCAAGAGCTGCTGTATCGTGACGCAACCCGGGCGTAAATTAAACCATCAACTCCCCTTTTCATCAGCTTCATATGGAGAATCCGAAGCATTTCTAAAAGGAAGGTTTCCCGGTTTTTTGGAGAATCTTCTTTTCACTATCATGAATAAACATGAACTGGTGACAATCCGATTACAAACTTATGGAACAGAGAAAACTTGGAACACAGGGGTTGACGGTATCAGCACAGGGTCTCGGGTGTATGGGTATGTCCGATTTCTACGGAGAACGAAACGAGAGTGAGTCCATAGCCACCATTCACCGGGCTATAGATCTCGGTATCAACTTTTTGGATACCTCGGACATGTATGGGCCGTTTACCAATGAGCTGCTGATCGGAAAAGCACTCAAGGGGCTGCGTGACAGGGTCAAAATAGCCACGAAGTTCGGCATCATGCGCAGCACTCCGTCAACAGATGGCGGCTGGGCTCCCGTTACCGGTATCAGCGGCAGACCGGAGTATGTCCGTTCCGCCTGTGACGCGTCGCTGAAACGTCTCGGCATCGACCATATCGATCTCTACTATCAGCACCGCGTTGACAGTGAGGTACCGATAGAGGAGACCGTCGGCGCGATGGCCGAGCTGGTTTCAGCCGGCAAGGTGAGCTATATCGGCCTCTCGGAGGCCTGTGCCGATACCATCCGCCGCGCCCACAGCGTCCATCCGCTCACAGCCCTGCAGAGCGAGTACTCGATGTGGAGCCGCGAACCGGAGGAGGAGGTGCTTCCAACCCTGCGTGAGCTGGGAATCGGCTTTGTAGCATACAGCCCGCTTGGCCGGGGATTTCTGACCGGAGAGCTGAAAAGCCCGGATGATTTTCCTCTTGACGATTATCGCCGCAACTCACCCCGCTTTCAGGGTGAACATTTCATGAAAAACCTGGAGCTGGTCAAAGGAATCAAGGTGATTGCCACGAAAAAAGGGATAACTGCCGCTCAACTTGCACTGGCCTGGGTGCTGGCCCAGGGTGCGGACATTGTGCCGATTCCGGGAACCAAGCAGAGAGGCTACCTTGAGGAGAATATTGCGGCCGGATCGGTTGTTATCAGCGAATCCGAGATGGCGGAAATCTCCACTGCCCTTCCAAAAAATGCGGTTTCAGGAGAGCGCTACCCGGAGAGCATGATGAAGTTTATCAATCGATAGAAAAGGGATCGCACAACACCACTGTCAGTGGAGAAGTAAATTTCGACTCGTTCAACCCGACAAAACCATATTCGCCATGAGCAGAAATATTGTCGCAATTGTGGGGAGCTACCGCAAAGGAGGTACCGTTGATCAGGCAATTGATGAGATCCTTGCTGCGGCAAAGGCGGAGGGAGCGACCACAAAAAAGCACTATCTGATCGACAAAAGGCTCTCATACTGCACAAACTGCCGGAGCTGCACGCAGCAGGAGGGGCTCAAGCCTGGAGTGTGTGTTCAGGATGATGAGATGGAGGTAGTGCTCGGCGATATCGACAAAGCCGATGCTCTGGTACTCGGTTCACCGATGAATGCCGGATCGGTTACGGCAGTGATGAAAACATTTATCGAGCGCCTTATCAGTTTTTCCTACTGGCCGTGGGGCCAGGGGGCTCCGAAAGCGAGAGATCCCGAGAAAAAGAGAGTTGCGGTTCTCGTTGGCTCTTCTGCGGCCCCGGCTTTTTTTGCAAAGAGATCGGGCGATGTTCTGCGCCTGCTGAAAACGGCGGCAAACCTGCTCGGAGCAAAGCCGGTCGGTACACTCTTTATCGGACTGGCGGCCCAGCAGCAACAGAAAGAGATCAGCAAGGGCTCAAAAAAGAGAGCCCGTGCACTTGGCCGAGAGCTTGCTGCATAGATTTCTCACCCTCTCCCGATTACATCGTGAGAGAATTCGAAATGACAGGGTTGATTGTAAGGTCGTATTGCCATACGCCCCTACGCAGGGATCTGTCATCCCTATGAGGAGCCAAGAAAAATCTTTTCGCATTCACGCCTGATAATCTCCTGCTGCTCAAGAATCAGTTCAGGATCAACCGTAAAGTGGTTAAGGAGCTGTGAAAAGATCTGGATGGAGGTCTCAAATTTTTCGGTAACGACAACATCGGCACCCTCACTGTAGAGTGCGGCCACATCATCAAGGGTTCTTGCCCTGACGATAATGAACGCTTTTTTGTTGATTTCGCGGATCATCGCAATACTCTGCCGGACAGCTGTGGCATCGGAAATACCGAGCACAACCGCACGGGCATGATTGATTCCGGCGCGAAGCAGCGCTTTTTTCTCTGTGCAGTCACCGTAAAAGATCGGTTCCCCTTTTCTTCTCATCAGTTTAACCGT
Organism: Chlorobium sp. KB01; assembly: GCF_001975465.1. Lineage (NCBI taxonomy): Bacteria > Pseudomonadati > Chlorobiota > Chlorobiia > Chlorobiales > Chlorobiaceae > Chlorobium > Chlorobium sp. KB01. The sequence continues at coordinate 6,492 of NZ_MPJE01000011.1, read as the reverse complement.
TTCCCGGTCAATCTCAAGAACCGAGTAGGAGATATTGGTGGCATGCAGCACCGCCGCTACATTCTGGCCGTTAACACCGAATCCGATAATTGCCGCATGAATCTCCCCCGCGCAGATGATGGTGGAGTCGGGCGGACGCGCCGTAACCGATGAGGGATCCCTGGAGGGGAGCGGAATAAATCCAAGTGCGGGCACAACCTGATCAGCCAATTTCGGGGCAAGGGCTATCATGGCCGGAGCGACCGTCATGGTTACCACAATGATTGCGAGCATGGACTGAAAGACCTCGTGATCGATCAATCGGTTCTTCAGTCCCGCCTCTGCAAGCACAAAGGAGAACTCTCCGATCTGGGCAAGGGCCATACCGGCCATCATGCTCACCCTGAGGGAGTTTCCAAGAAAAATGGATACTCCACCGACAACCAGCCCTTTGACGAGCAGTACCATCAGGGCAATGGCAATAAAAAGAGGGAGATTGATCACTCTGATATCGAGCAGAAGTCCGACGGAGATAAAAAATATACTGGTAAATGCCTCCCGGAACGAGTCAATAGTCATACTGATCTGATGACTTTCATCGGTACTGGCGATAACCATGCCGGCAACAAAAGAGCCGAGTGCAAGTGAAAGGCCGACAAGCGATGTCAGATAGGCCGCGCCGAAACAGATCACCAGCGCCCCGATTACCAGAACCTCCCTTGCCTGCAGCGAGGCAATAAGACGGACTATTCTCGGCATCAGGATCCTGAAGCCGATAAAAATAGCCGAAGCAAAAAGGATAATAAAACCGATTTTTTTAAAAATCAGCCCGAAGGATAGCGCGGTATGAGGACTTAAAAAATCAATACCGATCATCAGGGGTACCACCGCAATATCCTGAAAAATAAGGATACCAAGTGCGATACGCCCATGAGGCAACCCAAGTTCATCGCGGTCGGTCAAAATCTTGAGGCAGATCGCCGTACTGCTGACTGAAAAAGTAAAGCCGAGAAACACGGCGGCAGCCGGGGTAACGCCACTGCCGATTGCATACATGAACCAGTAGGCAAGCGTGCTGACCACGATGCCGGTAACCAGAATCTGGACAGCCCCCCCCACCAGCACGATCTTCTTGAGTTTTTTCAGGTCATCCAGCGAAAACTCAAGTCCGATGGCAAAGAGCAGGAGAATAACACCGAGTTCGGCCAGGGTTGCAATAAGCTTTTCATCATAGACCGCGCCAATACCCGACGGACCTATCAGAATTCCCGTAAAGATCAATCCGATAACCGGCGGAATTTTAAGGCGCTGAAAAGCAAGGATGATGGCAATGGCAAGCGCACCGATAAGCACCAGTTCACCAAGAAAATCGAAATCATGCATAGCGTTACTGTCAGGTCAGGATCTACGGTTCATTATTCATCATGAAAGCGAGGCCGATCTAAGCGAGGAAAACCGTCAATACAGGAAACAGCTTCATGTTACAATAGTAAAACTTTCCTCGTTGAAATACCACTCCTGAAGATCAGGGAGTGCAAAAAGAAGAGCTTGTAACCGCTTTGCAGGTGAAGCAGCAGAAGAGTGAACCATTGAGTGCCCGACAGGTCGGCAGAATAATTTTATCGCTCTGCCCTTATTGCATTCTATCATTAAATAGCGTAATCTTCACATAGAAATCAGTCAATGGTTGATTGATCGCTATTCAAGTAATTTGTGCTTTGGTTACTTGCCGGTATCTCCCTTTATCAATGCACACGTATACTGCTTTTAAACAATGAATATTTACATCGGCAATCTGGCTTACACTACATCTGAGGATGATCTTCGTGATGCTTTCTCCCAGTTCGGACAGGTAGAGAGCGCAAGCATCATCATCGACAAATTTTCAGGCCGCTCCAAAGGGTTCGGATTTGTGGACATGCCTGACGACAGTGAAGCTCGTGAAGCTATCGAATCACTGAACGAAAAGGATTTAAATGGCCGCACGGTCAAGGTCAACGAAGCCAAACCTCGCGAAGAGAGACCGGCAAGAAGAGACCGCTACTGAGCCTCTTTTTTCTTTTATCCAAAGCCGGGCAGAACAGCCGTTCTGTCCGGCTTTGTTATTGTAAACCATAAGCAGTTATGCCTGTACAAGTCGTCTACATTACCGCAGCGCTGCTCTTCCTCGGCGTGCTCCCGCTCCCCCCTCTCTTCTTTGAGTTTTTAAACATTGTTGCCTTCGGCACCTTTGGCTGGGGGGCCTACACCAACTTTGGCAAGACAACACCTCTGCTGCCGCTGACCTACGGAGTGCTGGCCATTCTGTTTAACCCGATCATGGAGATCAACCTTCCACGGGAGTTCTGGATTGGAATCTATCCTGCTGCAGCCATACTCCTGCTTGCAACAAAAAAGAGCATTGCAGAATAAAAAAAAGGCGGTCAGAAATAACCGCCCCTGATAGTTATAGAGAGCACTTCAGACCTGCACGTAGGCTGAGGCCTTCGCGCCGCAGATCGGACAATTCTCTGGCGGAGTACCAAGTTCTATGTGACCGCAGTAAGGACAGAGCCAGACCTCGGTAGCCGAGATGTCCTTGCCGCTTTTTACCGCTTCGAGGGCTTTTTTGTAGAGCTCGGCATGCTGCCGCTCGGCCTTCATGGCATAGGCAAACATCTTTTTTGCCGGATGATTATCGGCTTCAGCCTGTGCAAGCATCGGTGGATACATCTCGGTATGCTCAAAGGTTTCACCGCTGATGGCCGCTTGCAGATTTTCAGCCGTCGTACCAATACCTCCAAGAGCCTCCAGATGCCCTTCAGCATGGATCAGCTCGGCCTGGGCGGTGGTGCGGAAAAGTTTTGCGATGTTGCTGAAACCCGCTTTTTCGGCCTCTTTTGCAAAAGCACGATACTTCTGATTTGCCTGACTCTCACCGGCAAATGCCTCTTTCAGATTATCTTTTGTTGTAGCCATAATCACTCTTTCTCCATTTATGTTTTTATCACAATAGTCTGTTTGGAAATCAAAATATACATACACATCCTCTCTCTCCCGGATTGATAACCGGTAAAGGCACCTCCTTTACAAACAGGATTTCACCCGGTTCATACAACGACAAAAACATCCCGAAAAGCTGCGTATTCATCTTAACGATACATTTTCCGAAGGTTATCGACAAAGGATTTCTCTTACTTTGTCAACAAGCAGCTGCCGGGAAAAGGGCTTTTCAAGGAGGGTTACACCTTCTTCAAGCACGCCGTGGGAGGATATGATATCGCCGGAATAACCGGACATATAGAGCACTTTAATAGCGGGATAGAGCGATCTGATTTTTTCCGAAAGCTCCTTTCCATTCATCCCCGGCATAACAATATCTGTTACAAGCAGATCAGGGATCACATGACTTTCATGAAGCTGCATCAAGGCATCACCACCACCTGAAGCAGCAATAACAGCATGCCCCTGATTGTGAAGGGCCCGGACAACAAAATCCCTGACGCTATCGTTGTCTTCAACAACAACTATCTTTCCCTTGAACCCGTCTGCAATACATTTTTTTACCACATCACGCTCAAGGCTCTTTTCTACGTTAACCAGTGGAAGCCGGATTCTGAAAGCACACCCTTTTGCCGGCTCACTGAACACCCTGATAGTGCCTTTATTCTGCTTGATAATACTGTAGACCGTAGCAAGCCCCAAACCTGTTCCATGCCCTGCTTCCTTTGTTGTAAAGAAAGGCTCAAAAATATGTTGGCCGGTTTCAGCATCCATACCGGTGCCCGTGTCACGAACTGTGAGTTGGGCATAAGCTCCCGAAAAGGGCTCGTCATCTGACGGCGTCACATTGACTTTTGCGGTCTCAATGAAAACCGTTCCCCCTTGAGGCATGGCATCCTGTGCATTGATACAAAGATTCATGATGATCTGCTCCAGCTGACCGGCGTCTCCCTTCACTCCAAGAGCCTCGGACGATAACCGGTAATGAACAGTAATATCTTCCCGGAGTGTTCGGCGAAGAAGATGTTCAAATCCTGTTATCACCTCGTTGAGGTCCAGCTCCCGGTATTCAAAGGGCCTCTGACGGCTGAACGCAAGAAGCTTCCAGACAAGTTCTCTTGCACTCAGGCTTGCCTGATGCATAACCTTGACCTCTTCGTAAATACTCTTGTCATCGGCAAACTGCTCTTCGAGCATCTCCGAATAGCCGAGAATCGGGGTCAAGAGATTATTCAGGTCGTGGGCTATACCCCCGGCAAGCTGGCCGATCGATTCTATTTTCCGGGACTGGAACAGCTGCATTTCCAGTTGCAGGCGATCCGCCTCCGCTTTTTTACGAAGCGTAATATCCTGAACAAACACCAGCGCCCCCGGTATACCAGCGTAGCTGAACGGTACAGCTGAAATTTCAGCCTCTACCGGAGAGCCATCACAGCGAAGCAGGAGCTTCTCAAGTGCCGGAATAGCCCGACCTTCTTCATTGAGTACACGGATATGTTCAGCAACCTGGAAGCGAAAATCAGGATGAACCCGATCAAGCACAGGCTGACCAAGCAATTCATGCTCGTCTGATGCTCCGTAGAACGCAAGCGCGGCAGGATTCAAATAGGCAAAGATACCACCGGTCTGTATAAATATCCCTTCCGGAGCTGACTCAACGACCGAACGAAACCTTTTTTCACTCTCACGCAGTGCAACAACGGCCCTTGTTCTTTCTGTAATATCCTGAACGGTTGTTATATGATAGAGTACCTTGCCCTGATCGTCCGGAATATTGACGATATCCATCTGGGCAGCAAAAACAGAGCCATCCTTTTTCAGCCTGCTGGTTTCGAACCGGAGAGAATCTTTCTGCTGCAATTCAGTGAGATGCTGGCGAATCGCCGCATGCTCCGACTCGGGATAGAGATCGAAAAAAAGCTGTCCGGATACCTCGTCAATACTCATGCCGTGCATGGCTGCAAAGGCATGATTACAGGTCATAATCCGTTTTGTTGAGGGTATGCCGATAGCAATGCCGTGAGCACACCAGGTAAAGGTGTCCGCCAGGAGACGAATCTGCTCTTCAGCCTCAATGCGGCAGGTGACATCGCGTGCTGTAGCATAGAGCACGCCTCCATCCGCAGGATTCACGTTCCATTCCAGCCACCGGTAATCGCCGCTTTTTGCACGATAGCGGTTGATAAAATGCCTGGTCTTGAATGCGGCCTGCGGCTCAAGCTCTTTTATGGTAAGCTCTCTGTCCTCTGGATGGATGAGATCAAAAAAAGAGATCGACAGAAGCTCTTCAATCGAATAACCCAGAACCAGCTCCCATGCTGCATTGACTTTTCTGAACGATCCGTCTGACGATGCTATACAAAAAAGATCCGGTATCAGGTCAAAAAAACGGTCCGGATCCTGTTCAGCCTGCTGCTGAATATTTTTCCCCTGAGTTATCAATAAAGAATCCTCGCAGCAGAGCTACGAGGTATTAATTCAAAGAAAATCGATTCATTCACGAAGCACAGCTTCGGGGAATTTACCCATAGAGATTAAAGCGTGTTTTTCCTCAAATCAGAATAAAGAGCCGGCCGGACCCTACACCCACAGGGAATAAAAAAAGAGCAAAGAGAGGGCTTCCCGAAAAAAAGTGCCGGGAGCTAAAGCAGAAAACCGTTCAGGAATTCTCCTCTCTCCAGTAGTGATAGATTTTAATAACAAAACCGGGAAGCAGATTGATCAGATCGAGAATCTCTTCTTCGGGGAGGTTGTCAAAATCGTCCGTTATTTTTCCAAGAACAAACATCGGCAGTACCAGCATGGCACTCTCTTCGTCGAGCAGGAGAGGTACCCATGACTCATGCTTCAACTCCATACCGACCGTAAAGCCGAGTGCCCAGTCTTCAATGGCTATATTTTTTTCCTCTTCATCATTGTAGGTGTACTGTTCAAAGAGCGGCAGATACTCCTCTGCGGCCTCATTGAACTGTATGGCAATGGAGTTCATATGGCGAAGCAGCAGCTCCTTGATCATCTTCTCTTCCTCTTCCGATGAAAAAACGGGAGCGGCATCATTTTCCTGGTCCCAGATAAAGGGCATCCAGAGCTCTGGATCAAGAGCTTCGGGGCCGACAATCAGTGCTGTCATATAGCCGTCAAGCATCTCGATTGAAGAGAGACTCTCTTCGGGTGTCGAGTCAGAGAGAAGAAAGCCCTCAAGAAGGCCAAGCTCTTCGTGCGTAAGAGGCTGCTGAAGCGGTTCGGATGGGTTCATAAATGGGTGTAGATTCGCATTAAAAAAATGATCGGAACGGTTACCTAAGGCCATAATAGGGAATGAGAAGGAAAGAAAACCATACCGTCACCTTTTATTTTATGGAATATCAAGTCAAAGAGCAACTGAAAAAGCATAAAAAGAGTATATACTGCTTCGTTTCAGCAGCAGTTCAGCCCGCAGTACGGAGCGGCAGGCATCAGGCTCTTTTTCGGAACATAACCTCAATAATTCATGACGCCCAAAATTGGGGGTATTGCATTCCAAAAATAAGT